>CALBNV010000090.1 GCA_937896895.1 uncultured Bacteroidales bacterium
AAGTTGCTCTGAACTGATGTGATGTAAGTGGATATAAGTTACCTTTATTGTCTCGGATATCATGTCTTTTTATAATGAAGATCAATTGTTTAAATAATGCAATTCTCTCACTCTCGAATTTCCACATTCAGCCCGCACCGTTTACACGACGTTGAAGAGGTACTGGCTTTTTTATGAAATTTCATATTTGACGGAATGGATTTGCCACAAATCACGGAATGAAAACTCCATATTTGACGGAATAAATTTACTTCAAATCACGGAATAAAATCGCCATATTTGACGGAATGAATTTGCTTCAAATCACGGAATTTTGATATTTATTTTTGATTTTCAGTTTGTTTTGAATATTTTTGTCGTGTAAAAAACGGATGGAAATGTCAAATTTTGAATATAAAAAACGTATAGCAGATGGAATACTCGAGAAGAAATTAAAATCTTCTGGAGCCGTGTTGGTGGAAGGACCCAAATGGTGTGGAAAAACAACTACGTCAGAACAGCATTCAAATAGTGTGAATTATATTTCAGACCCTGTCAATCTCCACAGAAACATGATTCTTGCAGAGGTTGATATAAATGCTTTGCTTGACGGTGATAAGCCATTATTATTGGATGAGTGGCAGATTATCCCTCAATTATGGGATGCAGTGCGTTTTGCGGTAGATCATAGTAAAGGAATCGGGCAATTCATACTTACTGGTTCTGCAGTTCCAGTGGATGCTGAAGAACAAAAGAAAATTAATCATACAGGCACAGGTCGAATAACAACGCTTAGAATGCGTCCTATGTCTTTGTGGGAGTCTGAAGATAGCAATGGAGAGGTAAGTTTAGCGTATTTATTTGATAATCCCAATGCAGTAATTTTCAGTGAGTCGGGTGCCTCTATTGAAGATATTGCTTTTCTTATATGTAGAGGTGGTTGGCCTATATCAACTACTTTGGAAAAAGAATATGCTCTTGAGACTGCTTTCTCCTATTATAAGGCTGTGACAGAAGTTGATATTTCACGAATTGATGGAGTCAAACGTAGTACGACTCGAGCCAAACGATTAATGCGTTCTCTTGCTCGTCATCAGGGTAGTCAGGTTACATTGTCAGGAATCAAATCTGATATGGCTTCAAATGATACGGAATCATTAGATGTCGATACCATATCTTCTTACATAGAGGCGTTAAAGAAAATATTTGTAATTGAAGATATGGAAGCCTGGAATCCAAATTTGCGTTCTAAGGCAGCTATTAGATCTGCTGACACAAGGTATTTTGTCGATCCTTCGATTGCCGTTGCGGCACTTGGCATAGGGCCGAAAGATCTGATGAACGATTTGAACACATTCGGGCTTTTCTTCGAGTCGATGGCGGTCCGCGATTTGCGGGTATATGCTGATGCGCTCATGGGCGAAGTGTTTCATTATAAGGACTCTTCAGGTCTTGAGTGCGATGCCGTGTTGCACCGATGGGACGGGACATACGGATTGATTGAGATTAAGTTGGGAGGAAAAGATAATGTCGAGAAAGGAGCAACTACGTTGAACAAACTTGCCGGAAAGATTGATACCGACAAGATGAAAGCCCCGTCATTCAAGATGGTTCTTACTGCCGCCGGTCAGTTTGCTTACAGACGGAAGGAAGATGACGTATATGTCGTTCCGATAGCATGTCTGAAGGATTGAACTAAAAATATTATTGCCGTCCGATGAAGACTGAAACTGTTTAACCAAGCAACATAAAACAAGGAGCAGAGACAAAAAACTGTCAACTCAAGCTCATACCAATGCAATTTTATCACGTTCCACATTTTTGAAAAATGGCAAGGACGACATTCTGTCCCATTCGTCTTTTGAATAGGTGTGTACACTGAAATATTGCCCCAAGTCAAAGCCCAATTCCATCAACGGATATGCGATTTTTTCATAATCGTCATATTGTTTGGGACGATTGAGTAGCAGAAGCAAGTCCCAATCGGAATTTTCGTTATAATCACCACGGGCACGTGAACCATAAAGATATAGCCGGGCTTCGGGTGGAAGAATTCTCTCACCCGATTCACGCAACATTTTTATGATTTCGATATAATCCATGCAAAAATATTTTTGCAAAATTACATAAAATTCAACATGTGAGCCGCATTTCAAGAAAAATTTCAGTGATTTATTGTATTTGGCAGTGTGTGTTTCCCTGATTTATGTTGATTTTGATAGAATGCTCACAATCCTATTATCCCCACACGCGGAGAAGTGATAATGATTATTGTTCTTTCACCAATTTGAAAAATACCGAAATCTCTTCCTGATCTAAAATCATTCTGACATCGAATTCTTTTTCTTGAGGCAGATACCCGTCTTTTTCGCAACGCAGGATTATTCTGACATTGCCGGCCGTCTGACGAGTCAAGCCGTTGATGTCTAATGATTTGGTTGACTCGTATGGTGTAGTTTGCATATAATTGTTGTTCGTGCTTTTCACGTTAGGCGTCGTGCTGACGACTCTCCAAAACACATCAGCTCCTTGCGGTCTTGACTGTATGTCCCAACGAACAATGACATCTTTCAATGACTGTGTGTCTGCCGGGCTTTCAGTTTTTCCGGCACCATGGTTAGTTGAATAGCCCGAATTATTGTAATTATTTTGGTTGTTGTGATTATCTATATTGTAATTGCTACTATGGTCATTGTCATTGTTACTGCTTGTTTTGGTGAATGTCAATTCATCATATAATTTTTGTGCATTGTCTTCGAACACGAATGTGTTAATATCTCCGTAGGGTTTTAAGACGATGTCTTTATATTCATATCCGTTAGGCTCAATAATCATGATGTTGGTGACGTCTTCCGGTATGGTTTCGAAAAACAGTGAGTATTCCCATACGCCTTTATTGATTGTCTTCAAGTTTTTGCCTGTCGCATCTATAATATTGATGTTTGATGTGTTTATCAACGAGTATTGGCTGCCATTTGACACATCTTCGATATATGTCTGCCTTGAGATTCCGATTTGCTGGGATGGTTCTGTCACAACGATTTTCAAGGTGACTTTTGTGTAGGCTTCTCTGTTCTCAATCTTTGTGATGAATGTTCGGTTGTCTTTGTTGTCTCCGTTTGCGTATGTAGATAACTCTTTTGTGTTGCCGAATAGTTCGTTTGCCAACGCCTCCGAGACTCCGACCAGTTCTCCGAGCGAGGATAATCTTGAATATTTTCTTGATGTCTTCCACACTCTTGAAGTTTTGATATCCAACAGTCTCGCGACAATATAATATTCGTCTCCGAATTTAGTGATTTCAGCCACACACACGTTGCTGGCACCATATTTCTTCCCTAAATCATATAGTTTGGCATCGTCGATTTCGTAATTTTCACGTTCCTGTTCGACCTGTGACATGAAGTCGGCAGTGCGTTCGACAGCGATATAATCGTTGGCCTTGGTGATGGCCGACACCAATTCGCTGCCTAAGATGGTTTTTGTTTCAGGCGATATTCCTTCGGCAGATGTGACGTAAACCGCCACGGTTTTTTGGCTGAATGCCATCAGAGGCAACATCAAACCTATTATGATTGCTGAGATTTTCTTCATGATTAAGTGAATAATAAGATGTTAAAGTGTGTCTTTAACACACTTTAACATCATAATACAACAATGGTTACTATTCGCCCTCTTTTATAAGTCTGAAAAAAGCTACAATTTCTTCCTGGTCTAAAACCATTCTGACATTAAATTCTTTTTCTTGTGGCAGATAACCTTCTTTCTCGCAACGTAGTATTATACTGACATTGCTGGCTGCTTCTGCTGTCAAACCCTTGATGTCCAAAGCTTTAGTTGCTTCGTAAGGAGTGGTCTGCAAATATTTGTTGTTGGTGCTTTTTACTTCCGGTGTTCTGCTCACCACACGCCAGAATATATCTGCACCTTGCGGACGTGACTGCACATCCCAACGGACAATTGTATTTTCCAAATCGGTATCACCATTCCCTTGAACAATTTCTTTCGGTTCCTCTTTCTTAGGTTCCTCTCTCTTAGGTTGATTATTCTTTGCCCGCATGAAAATCATAATCGATTTGGATTCAGGACGAGTAACGGCACCAGTAGCAGCATCGATACTGCCGCTGAGAATAAACCCCGGTCCCGTCAATAAATCCAACAAACAAACTGGATTGAATTTTTTATTGACAGTCACAGAACCTACCATTTCAGAATTCTCTGCATAAATCACAGATGGGTTATATCCTCTTCTGACTTTCACGTCAGTGGGTCCCATTACGTTATAATAAGTCTGCTTTCCGTCAACAGTGAGGTTCACGGGCTCTCCTGCGTTTGTTGAAACGGTCACCCTCGCTTTTGTCCCCGAAAAGATTGTTGCACAAGATGCCATCATCACTGACAACACCATAATTAATAGTAATTTTTTCATTAAACATTTTTGCCAGTTCTATCCCATCGGCTCATCGGTTTTTTTTGTTAATTTAATTGCAATTAATTAGTGCCGAAGGTTTCGCTGTGAACTGCACACAAAAAAAGCGTGGCACTTTTTCGCCTTCATCGGAATCTTTGAGGTCTTCGACTACCTTTGACATTCCCAATTACAACGAGTAAAGCCCACGCCTATAATGGCGGGAGCGCCGTTGCTCTACTCTGGGAATGTCATGTTTGAAAGTGTCGAAGTTTCAAAGATTCCAGTGCAAGCTACTTCGCTTTTCCTTATTCTATGATGTGCATACCGCTTAATGCGTCTATCTCATAGGCCAAATGTTTGGTTAATAATCAGTTATCAGTCTTTGTAATTATCAACAAGATAATCTATTATCGGTTTCAATTTTGGGATGTCCATCTGAACAGTTTCCCATAATTGTTCGGGACGAATTCTATAATAACCATGAACCAACACATGGCGCATTCGTTCTATATCGTCCCAACAAACCTCGTTGTGAGTGCTTTTATATTCCTTTGTTAGCATATAAACAGCCTCACCGATAATTTCTATATGTTTAACATAGCCATAGAAAATAATCGGGTCAGACAACACTTCTTCAAAAGAATGCGTGTCTTTGCGCGTCATCAACACGTTTATCGCATTCTGAATATGAAGCAGACGTTCTATATCTCTAACTTTCTCTCTCATATATCAGAATTTTATCGCGGTTGGCTGTTTCTTCTGCAAAAGGGAGCAGACATCCTTCCTCAACAAGGTCAACTTTCCGATGCAATATATTTTCAAGCACACCTGTTAAATGAGATATGTAAAGCAGCGAGATTTTGGCATTATTATCGTACCTGACAAGGATGTCAATATCGCTTTCATCCGTTGCTTCGCCGCGCGAAAAAGAGCCAAACAACCAAGCCTTTTCAACAGGTACTGTCCTGAAGAAATCAGCAGTTCTTTGTGCTATCTGTTTGGCATTCATATCTCTCTGTTAATAGATGTGTTTTAAATTACTTCAGCAGTTTAACCTTCAGCGTCTCAATCATATCGACGGTCATCTTGTCGAGGTCGTACTTCGGGTTCCAGCCCCACTCGTTGCGGGCGCAGCTGTCGTCCATCTTGTTCGGCCATGAGTCGGCGATGGCCTGGCGGATCGGGTCGAACTTGTACTCCATCTCGAAGTTAGGATAGTACTTCTTGATGGCGTTGTAGATGATCTCCGGGTCGAAGCTCATGCTCGTGACGTTGAATGAGTTGCGGTGGACGAGCTTTTTGGGGTCGGCCTCCATGATGTTGACCATCGCGTCGAGAGCGTCAGGCATGTACATCATGTCCATGAACGTCCCTTTCGCTATCGGGCAGATGAACTTCTCGCCCTTGACGGCCGAATAATAAATCTCGACGGCGTAATCCGTAGTGCCTCCGCCTGGAAGTGTCAGGTTGGAGATGAGTCCCGGGAATCTGACGGAACGTGTGTCAACGCCGAAACGCGTGAAGTAATAGTCGCTCAACAGTTCGCCTGTCACCTTTGTGACGCCGTAAATCGTGTTAGGACGCTGTATGGTGTCCTGAGGCGTGTTGTCGCGCGGTGTCGATGTGCCGAAAGCGCCGATTGACGACGGCGTGAACACGGCGCAGCCGAAGAGACGCGCCACTTCGAGGCAGTTCACCAAGCTGCCGATGCCGACGTTCCAGCCGAGCATCGGGTTCTTCTCCGCCGTGGCGGAAAGGATCGCCGCGAGGTTGTAGATGGTGTCGATGTTATATCTCTTCACCACTTCGGCAATCTGCATTATCTGTGTCGAGTCGATTCTCTCAAAAGGCCCGTTCTCGACGATTTCACCTGTCAAAGGGCGAAGGTCGCTGGCGACCACGTTCTGGTTTCCGTAGATGCCGCGGAGCTTCTTCACCAATTCTGTTCCGATCTGACCGCCGGAACCAACGATTAATATCTTTTTCATATTGAAATGTGACCGCATTGCGGTTCTTTTAACTTTGCTCTTTTAACTTTTAACTATTTAATAACTCCTAATTCCTTGCCGATTTTCACGAATGCTGCGATGCACTTGTCGAGATGTTCTTTTTCGTGTGCCGCCGAGATCTGGACGCGGATGCGTGCCTGGCCTTTCGGGACGACAGGGTAGTAGAAGCCTGTCACGAAGATGCCTTCTTCCTGCATCTTGGCGGCGAACTTCTGTGAAAGCGGTGCGTCGTAGAGCATGACGGCGCAGATGGCTGACTCTGACGGCTTGCAGTCGAAGCCTTTCGCAAGCATCTGTTTGATGAAGTAGTCGGTGTTTGCGTGGAGCTTGTCCTGAAGCTCGTTGGTCTCTGTCATCATCTCGAACATGCGGATGCCTGCTGCCACGAGGCCCGGTGCCATTGAGTTGGAGAAGAGGTACGGGCGTGAACGCTGACGGAGCATGTCGATGATTTCCTTACGACCTGTCGTGAAGCCGCCCATCGCGCCGCCGAATGCCTTACCGAGTGTGCCGGTGAGGATTTCGATCTTGCCGCGGAGGTTGTAGCGCTCTGTCACGCCACGGCCTGTCTTGCCGACGACACCTGCCGAGTGGCTTTCGTCAACCATGACCATCGCGTCGTATTTCTGTGCGAGTTCGTATATCTTGTCGAGAGGGCATACGTTGCCGTCCATCGAGAACACGCCGTCGGTGACGATGAGGCGGAAACGGCATTTCTGCGCGTCCTGGAGTTGCTTTTCGAGGTCGGCCATGTCGGCGTTGGCGTAGCGGAAACGCTGTGCCTTGCAGAGACGGACGCCGTCGATGATGGAGGCGTGGTTCAGCGAGTCGCTGATGATGGCGTCGTCGGCGCCGAGCAACGGCTCGAACACGCCACCGTTTGCGTCGAAGCACGCTGCATATAAGATGGTATCTTCAGTACCGAAGAACTCGGCAATTTTCTGCTCGAGTTTCTTGTGCAGGTCCTGGCAACCGCAGATGAAACGCACCGAGGCCATGCCGAAGCCGCGCTCGTCCATGCCTTTCTTCGCCGCCGCGATAAGCTCCGGGTTGTTGCCCAAACCGAGGTAGTTGTTCGCGCAGAAGTTCAGGCATTTCTTGCCTTTCACAAGGATTTCAGCACCCTGAGGGCTTTCGATGATACGTTCATTCTTGTACAGTCCGTCGGCTTCAATCTGAGCCAATTCCTGCTGTAAGTACTTTTGGAAATTTGTGTACATGATATGTGTATTTTAAAAATTTTCTTGGGCGCAAAAATACAAAATCCGTTGGAAAAATGTATCGGTTTTCTTTAATTTATTTTACATGTTCAAAACTGACGGGAAAATGTGCTTTTATCTGTCAAAATAACAGTGGTACAAATTTTCGATTCAATGCTAAATCTGTACCAAGTTATTCTATATCGTTTAATGTTAATAAGTTACAATCGGACATTTGCAGTGATTTGTCACCTGAATATATCACATTGCATTGTTCCGTTGTCGCCGATGACAAACTTGCCCAATAGCGTAAACCTTTGGTGAAGTCGGATGAAAACGTTTTTCCAGATTTGATTTCGTATGCGAACTGTCTGTCGCCGACGGTCTTTATCAAGTCTATTTCATGCCCTTTGCTGTCGCGCCAAAACGACAGGCCGGATTCTTCGCCTTGGTTATATGCTTTTTTAATGAACTGATTTATCACGTAATTTTCAAACAATCCGCCTCGGAGATAATGATTTTCAAGTTGTTGTGAGCTGTTTATCTCGAGAAGCGAACAGGCGAGACCTGTGTCGTGGAAATACAGTTTTGGCGATTTCACGAGTCTTTTTGAGAAATTATTAAAATCAGGGCGAAGAACATAAACGATGTAGCTTGTCTCTAACACACTCAGCCACGCTTGGGCTGTTGTGACGGCAATGCCGCAATCGTTGGCGAGTGAGGAAAAGTTGACAATTTGTCCGATTCGTCCGGCGCATAATTTTATGAATTTCACAAACAACCCTAAATCGGAGATGTTTTTCAGTTGCCTGATGTCGCGTTCAACGTATGTCCTTATGTAATAAGGGTAATATTCCGTCGGCAGCATTTTTTTGTCGTGAAGACGAGGATATCCGCCTTCAAATATTTCCTTTTCGACTGTTTCTGCCAAGATGCCGCCATTAATCAATTCTTTTCGGGAGAAAGGCAGTAGCTCAAGAATCGCCACACGTCCCGCCAAAGACTGTGAGATTTGTTGCATCAATGAGAAATTCTGCGAGCCTGACAGGATGTACATCCCGTCTTTTCTGTACATATCTACATGCGTTTGCAGGTAGGAAAAAAGACTTGGCACCAACTGGGCTTCGTCGATTATCGTCTTGTCGGGGTGCGATGCTATGAAACCTCGCGGGTCGTCATTGGCAAACGCCCTTTGGTCCAAATCTTCCAATGAAACATATTGATAATCAGGCAGTATATTCTGCAATAAGGTCGATTTTCCCGATTGCCTTGGGCCTGTCAGCAACACAATGGGGTAGATCTCCATCATTCTGCGCAGCTTTGCGGTAATAAGTCGTTCTATCATGGCAAACTAAATTTTCCGCAAAGATAGCACAAATTTTCGATTTAATGCTAAATTTGTACCGAAAAATAAAGTTATCAGTTTTTATCTCTCTTTCGTCCAGGCATCGACGATCATCATCAGCGCTCCGTCGCCGCAGACGTTGACGGCTGTGCCGAGGCTGTCGAGGGCGATGCTCAGCGAGACCGTGATGGCGATCATGTCGGGGCTGAAGCCGAGCATGACCTCAATCATCCCGACGGCGGCCATGATGACTCCGCCGGGGACGCCCGGAGCCGCGAGCACTGTGATGGAGAATATCATGATGAAGCCGAGGAATTGCATTGTGGTATATGGTACGCCGAACATCAGCATCGTGGCGACGGTGATTGCCACGGTCCTGACAGCGGCGCCGCTAAGGTGGATGTTGGCGCACATCGGGATGACGAAATCGACGACGTTCTTGCGCGCGCCCATCTTCCCGGCGCATCGCAGCGTAACGGGGAGCGTCGCCGCCGACGACGATGAAGCGAGCGCCGTTATCAACGCGGGAAACATGATTTTCAACAGCTTGAATGGATTCCTGCGGCTCACGAGTCCGGCGATGGCGTACTGCGCAAGAAGCACCACGATGAAGAGGATCACCATGACGACAATCACCTTTAAATATACGTGCGTCACCATCTTCATCTCACCCGAGACCTGCATCTTCATAAACATCCCGAAGATATACACTGGCAGCAGCGGCAGCACGACCTTCGTGATTATCATCATCACGACGTCGCGAAGCTCGGTGACAAGGCCTTTTATCACTGGCATTTTGAATTTCAGTATGGCGAGGCCGAACATGAAGCTGAGCAGCAGGGCAGACATCGTGTCCATTATCGGGGGGAAGGAGAACGTGAAATACGGCGCGAGTTTTTCGGAGGGGACGGCTCCTCCGAAGGAGCTTCCCGTCTCGGCGTTCATTGTGACAATCTTCGGGAAGACGATGTCGCTCACTCCGTATGTGAACATCCCGGCGAGGACTGTTGACACGTATGCAAGCAAAATGGTGACCACCAGCATCTTTCCGGCGCTGTTGCCGGTGTCGGCGATGGCGACTGTGACGAGTGCCAGGATGAGCAACGGCACCGTGAAGCTCAGAAGCGATGAGAATATCGTGTTGAACGTGGTGAAGATCCTGACGAACCACAGCGGCGCGAATGTCCCGAATACAATTCCGAGGGCGATCATCGTCACCACGGCCACGATGAGATTTCCGGAGAAAAATCTCCATATTTTCAAAAGTCTCTCTTTCATTTATTTTTCGTTTTTATGTTTCCAGAAGTCGGCGTTCTTGATGTTTAATTCATCGGGGTCAAAAACCGGCTCTTTGCCCTCTTTCTCCTGTTTCTCGTATGAGCGCAGACAGCGGAACACGACGGGCGAGAGCAGCAGGATGGCGATGATGTTTGTCCATGCCATCATGCCGACGCCGATGTCGGCGAGGTTCCAGATGGTGCCGGCTTCAATGACGGTGCCTAAGAACACCATGATGATGATGACTGCGCGGAAGATGTTGATTACGAGATGTTCATGTCTGCCTTTGCGAAACAGATATGAGATGTTGGTTTCGGAATTGTAGTAATACGCCAGCACTGTCGTGAATGCGAAGAACAGCAGCGCTATCGAAATGACGATTCCTGCGGCGTAGTCACCTGTCAGTGTGGCGACGGCCGATGTGGTGTACGACACATCCGGCTCGCCGAGTTCGGCGACGGGCGAGTTGAAAATGATGTTGCCCTGCGGGTCGATGACGTTGTAAGTCTGGCATGCCAAAATCATGACGGCCGTTGCCGTGCAGACCATCAGGGTGTCGATATATACCGAGAACGCCTGGACGAGACCTTGTTTCACGGGGTGTGACACGTTTGCGGAAGCCGAGACGATGGCGCCTGAGCCCTGTCCTGCCTCGTTGGAGTACAGCCCGCGTTTCACGCCCATGGAGATGGTCCAGCCCATGATGCCTGCGAACGCCTCGTTGAACCCGAAGGCGCTTCTTATCATGTTTGAAAATGCCGCCGGCACTTCGGAGGCGTTGACGACCAGAATCACTATCGAAAGTGTTATGTATCCTATCGCCATGAAAGGTGTCACAATCTCCGCAATCTTGGCGATTCGCTTCACGCCGCCGATGATTATCAGCGCCAAAAGCACTGCCAATACGACACCTACAATCCACTTTTCAACTCCGAACGTGTTGTGAAATGATGTTGCAATCCCGTTTGATTGTATTTGTGGCGACAGGAAGCCGAGTCCGATGACGGCGGCGACGGCGAAAACCGTGGCGAACACTTTGGAGTGGAGTCCTTTCTCGATGTAATAGGCCGGGCCGCCACGGAACTGCCCGTCGTGCTCGTCCTTGAAGACCTGCGCCAATGTCGATTCCGCGAAGGCGGTGGAGGCCCCGAAGAACGCCACAATCCACATCCACACTATCGCGCCCGGCCCGCCGAACCCGATGGCGGTGGCCACTCCCATGATGTTGCCCGTGCCGACCCGCCCCGACAAGGCCATGGCGAAAGCCTGAAACGACGTCACCCCGTCTTTTTTGTTCCTGTTCTCGGATGAAAATAGCAGACGCACCATCGTTTTCATACGCCTTATCTGCACAAAACGCAGCCCGAACGAAAAGTACAAGCCCGTCAGGAGACATAAAATGACCAATACCGGACTCCAAATCCAACTGCATATTAAATCTATTGCATGACTCATGTTGCTGATTTATAAAATGTTACATTAAATTTTCATCATATATCCCGCACATGTCATTAATCTTGACGATGAAAGGAATTTGAGCTGCAAATTTATATAATTTTTCAAATGAAATTATTTAAAAAAAATCTGTTTTCCGTTTGTTGGAAAATAAATATTATCTTTGCAAAAATTTTCAAAAAATGGAAGACGCATTATACATTTACAATAGTTTGAAAAGAATCAAAGAGCCTTTCAAACCGATTCATGAAGGACATGTCGGCATGTACGTCTGCGGCCCGACCGTCTATGGCGACGCACATCTCGGCCACGCTCGTCCGGCGATAACTTTCGATTTGGTTTTCAGATACCTGAAACATCTCGGATATAAAGTCCGCTACGTGCGCAACATCACCGATGTCGGGCATCTCGAGCACGATGCCGATGAAGGCGAGGACAAGATTGCGAAGAAAGCCCGCCTTGAAGACCTCGAGCCGATGGAGGTGGCACAGTATTACACCGTCAGGTACCATCAGGCGATGGACCGACTCAACGTCCTGCGTCCTTCGATTGAGCCTCATGCATCAGGCCATATCATCGAGCAGATTGCGATGATACAGAAGATCTTGGATGCAGGCTTCGCTTACGTCGAGAACGGCTCGGTCTATTTCGACATCAAGAAATACAGCGAGAAATATCATTACGGCATCCTTTCGGGAAGAAACATCGAGGAGATGCTCAACAACACGCGTGAACTCGCCGGGCAGAGCGAGAAGCATAACCAGATTGACTTCGCCTTGTGGAAGAAGGCCGAGCCGAAACACATCATGCGCTGGCCTTCGCCGTGGAGCGACGGCTTCCCGGGCTGGCACATGGAATGCTCGGCGATGGGCTGCAAATACCTCGGCGAGGAGTTCGACATCCACGGCGGCGGCATGGACCTCATGTTCCCGCACCATGAGTCGGAGATAGCACAGTCGATGGCCGCCAACGGCAAGGCGCCGGTGCGCTACTGGATGCATAACAACATGATTACCATAGCCGGACAGAAGATGGGCAAGTCGCTCGGCAACTTCATCACGCTGCCGGAGTTCTTCGCCGGAAGCCATAAGAACGCGAAAGGCGAGGAGATGCTCGCGCAGCCTTACAGCCCGATGACGATCCGTTTCTTCATCCTCCAGGCGCAGTACCGCAGCACCGTCGATTTCTCCAACGAGGCGCTCCAGGCCGCCGAAAAAGGCTACAAACGCCTCATGGAAGCCGTTGACCTCCTCGATGGACTTTCGGCCACTGACGGCGCGGAAGACCTTGGCGTCCGGAAGATTATGGATGCCTGCTACGACGCGATGAACGACGACTTCAACAGCCCCATCGTGATAGCGAACCTCTTCGAGGCGGCACGTATCATCAATTCTGTCAAAGACGGTCACTCGAAGATAAATCAAGCTGAACTCGACCTTTTGAAGAAGCTTATCCAAACGTTCGTGTTCGACATCCTCGGTCTCGTGAAGGCTGACGGCGGCAACGACGGCGACGGCATCGTTGACGGCTTGATGAACACCATCATCGACATCAGGAAGGAAGCCCGCGCGAAGAAAGACTGGGCCACCTCCGACCTCATCCGCGACAAGCTCGCCGCCCTCGACATCGTGCTGAAAGACGGGAAAGAGGGGACGACGTGGTCTCGCAAATAGTCTTTAGTTGTTAGTCTTTAGTTATCAGATGATGATGAAACTGAAGGCTAACGACTTTTTTAATAAATTCAAGAACCAAAAATATGAAATATAGTGATTACAAACAACTTATAGTATGGCATAAGGCAATGGATTTGGTTGTGGAGGTTTATTCTCTGGTGAAATTATTGCCTAAAGAAGAATTATATTCGTTATCAGATCAGATGAGACGGGCTGTTGTATCAATTCCATCTAATATTGCTGAAGGATCAGGACGTAGTTCTGATAAAGAATTTATTCAATTTTTATCAATATCTCGAGGCTCATTGTGGGAACTTGAAACTCAGATAGAAGTTTGTGAAAAACTCAATTATATTGATAGTTACAAATCTTCAAAAACCAAGATTTTGATTACAGAAATAAGCAAAATGCTAAATTCATTAGCCAACTCATTAACAAAAAAATAGACTTTAGCTTTTAGCTATAACACTAAAAACTAAAGTCTAAAGACTAGCAACTAAAGACTAGCGACTCTTATCCGAGTTGGACTCTCTTGAAAGCTGTGACTGTGGCTTCCTTGTCGGCCTTCTGGATGAACTGGCGCACTGTCATGCTGCCGTCGAGCAGTGAAGCCTGGTCGAGGAGGCAGTTCTCCTTGAAGAACTTTGCCACGCGGCCTTTGGCGATGTTCTCGATCATTGCAGGTTTGACGTTGGCGAGTGCTTCTTCAGTGACTTTCGTCCTGATTTCGCGTGCCTGCTTTGCCTGTTCCTCAGTGATCCAGCCTTTTGCCATATTAGAATCGATGTGAGCGTCTGAATCGACGTGTGCAGGGTTGATGCCGGCTTTCTTTAGGGCGACGTCAACGGCCTTGGCGGCCTGTTCCTGTTTTGTCTTTTCGACTGCCACTTCGTATTCACGTGTCTTTGTCTCTGCTGGGACGTCATTCTCGTCAACGGCGATTGGTGACATGGCTGCTGTGTGCATTGCAACCTCGTGAGCTGTCTCTTCGATGCCTTCGAAGGCTTTGTTGAAGCCGACGATAGTGGCGAGGCGGTTGCCCTGGTGGTTGTAGTTTGCCACGTAAGGAGCTTCGATGACTTCGAGGTGTTTGAGTTCGGTCTTCTCACCTGTCTTGGCTGTGAGGTCAGTGACGAGGTCATTGACTGTGCGGCCGTTCATGGTGAAAGCCTTGAGTTCGTCGAGTGACTTGATTTTGTTTTCGATGGCTGCATTGAGGAAACTCTTTGCTGCGCCAACGAAGTCAGCGTTTGAACCCACGAAGTCTGTCTCGCAGTTAAGCATGATGACGGCACCGTATGTATGGTCGGCTGTTGTGGCTGAGATGACGACGCCTTCGGCTGCTTCGCGGTCGGCGCGTTTCTCGGCGATTTTCTGGCCTTTCTTGCGGAGGAAGTCGATGGCTGCTTCTTTGTCGCCGTTGCATTCAACGAGGGCTTTCTTGCAGTCCATCATTCCTGCGCCTGTCATCTGTCTGAGTTCATTGACTTGAGCTGCAGTAATATTCATGGTTTGGATTTTTTCTTTGTTAATAATTAGTTCTTCTTATTGACGGCTCTGCGAGGACGGCGAGGGCGTTTCTCTTCTTCCTTTTCTTCCTCTTCAGCTGCGTTTTCCAACATTTCGTCGCCGGCCTCTTCTTCAGCGGCTTCAGCTTCCTTCATGTTGTTCTTGCGTTCGTTCAGGCCTTCCTCGATGGCTTCGACCATCTTGTTGATGATGAGGGCGATTGACTTTGATGCGTCGTCGTTTGCCGGAATCGGGTGGTCGATGAGGTTCGGGTTAGAGTTTGTATCGACGATGGCGAAGGTCGGGATGTTGAGTTTTCTCGCTTCTGCCACTGCGATATGTTCCTTGATGACGTCAACGACGAACACTGCGTTCGGGAGGCGGTTGAGGTCGGCGATGGAGCCGAGGTTCTTCTGGAGCTTCTCGAGTTCGCGTTCGACCTGGAGGCGTTCACGCTTTGAAAGGTTGTTGTATTGTGAGCTTGACATCAGCTTCTGGAGGCTTGTCATCTTACGCACCGCCTTGCGGATGGTGGTGAAGTTGGTGAGCATGCCGCCGGGCCAACGTTCCGTGACGTATGGCATGTTGACTTTTGAAACGAGTTCTGCAACGATGTCTTTAGCCTGTTTCTTTGTAGCTACGAAAAGGACTTTCTTTCCTGCTCTTGCCATCTGCTGAAGTGCCTGTGCCGCCTCGTCAATCTTAGCCTGGGTCTTGTACAGGTCAATGATATGGATACCGTTACGTTCCATGAAGATGTACGGTGCCATGTTCGGGTTCCATTTTCTTCTGAGGTGACCGAAGTGGCAACCAGCATCTAATAATTCTTCGAATGTTGCTTGTGTCATGATTTCTTTTCCTTTTGATAGACTAACGTTTACTGAACTGGAATTTCTTACGTGCACCTGGCTGACCTGGTTTCTTACGTTCGACCATACGTGGGTCGCGGCGCATCAGACCTTTGGCCTTGAGGACCGGACGGTACTCGTCGTTGTTGATCTTGCAGAGTGCACGGGCGATTGCGAGACGGAGGGCTTCTGCCTGGCCGTTGATGCCGCCGCCGTTGAGGTTGACCTTGATGTCATATTTCCCAAGGTTGTCCGTGAGCATCAATGGCTGTTCAACCACGTAATGCAGGATGCTTGTTGGAAAATAGACCTTGTAGTCACGTTTGTTAACCGTAATGGCGCCATTGCCAGCTTTCATGTAAATGCGGGCGACAGCTGTCTTTCTTCTACCTAACGCGTTGATTACTTCCATTTTGCTTATTTCTTAATTGTTAATACTTGTGGTTGCTGGGCCTCATGCTTGTGATTAGGTCCTTCATAAACGTAAAGATTACGGAAGATGGCATTGCCAAGGCGTGTCTTTGGGAGCATGCCTTTCACTGCGTGTTGGATGACGAATACAGGTTTCTTTTCGAGAAGATCCTTTACGGTTCTCACGCGCTGACCACCAGGATAACCTGTGTAGTGTACGTAAACCTTCTTGTCCATTTTGTTGCCGGTGAGGACTACTTTCTCGGCATTGATTACGATGACATTATCGCCACAATCACTGTGGGGAGTATAGCATGCCTTCCTCTTTCCTCTTAAAACCTGAGCAATTTCTGATGCCATGCGGCCCAGAACTTGTCCTTCAGCATCAACAACATACCATTTCTTGTTGGCATGTTCCTTGTTGACGCTAACTGTTTTGTAACTTAATGTATCCATTTAATTTTTTAATTAGTTTATGTGTTTTTTTATTACACTATTTTCCTGAAAATTTCGAGCTGCAAAAGTACAAATTATTTTTTTACGAAAAACATTTTTCAATGAATTAATTTTAACATTTTTTTATGACCCGATTCTACGCGTGACACCTTTATTTATTAATACTTGGATTCTCTGGAAAAATCAATGCAAAAAACTGCCGTTCGTGCCGTTCCGACAAAGAAGTAAACCATTTGGAAGGATTTACGTGCCGTTAAATCGCGATGTTTTCATTTTTGAAAAAAAATGTTGCCAGCTATTGAGAAATAATTGTATCTTTGCGCCTTGAATAATAATTGTAAAACTACAAATTCAATCAATAATTAAATTTTTTAACTCATGAAAAAATTATTACTTATCTCGTTGATGCTGATTACTTTCAGCTTCACAAATGCCCAAGACATTCCTGGCGGCTTCGACCAGACTTTCGGAGAATGGGGCTTCACCACTCAGGAATTGAACAACCTCAGCGTTTTCATGACCGGAAAAGGCTCCGTGTCACTTCAGTCGGACGGCAAAATCGTCACCTACACACAGTTCGGCGAGGATTACGGAAAGTCGGATATTTTAATCATGCGCCACAACCCTGACGGCACACTCGACACTTCATACGGCGACAACGGCTGCCTCCGCATGTCTCCGTTGAACAAGAGCTTCTTCTCTTTCGACTCGAAGATTGTCGAAGACGACAACCTGCTCATCCTGGCTTATACTTACAGCAGCAGCGAAGGCGGTAACATGTTCCTGATGAAGCTCGACTCGAACGGCAACCCCGTCACCTCTTTCGGCACCAACGGCTACGTCACATTCAACAAACAAGCCGGTTGGACGTTGGTCGTCAGGTCAATGGCGGTGCAGCCTGACGGCAAAATCGTTGTCGGCGGCGAATACGGCGAAGGCGATTACTCATCATGCATCCTTCGTTTCATGCCTGACGGACAGCTTGACACTTCCTTCGGTGACAACGGCATGTTCATCAACGAGTCGCACGACCACCTGGGCTACCTTTCAATGTCAGTCGGTGAGAGTGTCTGCATCGCTCCTGACGGACGCATATACCTCTGCGGCTGGCGTGTCACTCCTGACGAATACTGGGGATCGCCCTACGACAGCAAGATCGTCTGTGTTGACACCAACGGCAACCTCGTCACCACTTTCGGCGAAAACGGTGTTCTGGAGTTCAGCGTCAGCGAGGTGATTGATGTCATCCAGGATGCCGAGGTCCTTCCCGACGGAAAACTGCTCGTCGGCGGACAGTCCGAAATCTACGTTGAAGATCCGGGCGACGGCCCGAACTACGAACTCTTCCTCGCAAAATTCAACGAGGACGGCTCATTCGACGAGAGCTTTGGCAACGATGGCGTGACAAAAGTCCAGTATCAGGAGGATTCCTACCACTACTGCTGTGAGATCGCTGTCGCCGAAGACGGACAGGTCTTCATCGGCGGCTACTTCTGGGACGAATTGAAGGATATTTTGATTACCGGATTTAACGCAGACGGCACATTGAACCAAGACTTTGGTGAAAATGGATTTACATACATCACATTTGGCGGTGACAAGTCAAGCTGCATCACCGACCTCGCCATGCAGCCCGACGGAAAACTTGTCGCCATCGGTCACTATGAACACGAAGAGACTTTCGCCGACTACTTCTTCGGCCGTTTCCACACATCATTGAGCCTTGTCGGTGTTGAGGAAAACATCATCGAGAGCGGCGTCACAGCTTATCCTAACCCTGCTGTCAACGAAGTCCGTTTCATGAACGTCGAAAACGAGTGCGCCGCCAACGTTTATGACGCGACAGGCCGCATGGTCATGAGCACGATTATTCCGGCTGACGGCGTGATGAATGTTTCAAAACTCACATCTGGCAACTATTTCGTCGAACTGATCGACGGCAGCCAGATCATCAAGGCAAGATTCGTGAAGTAATTGGTTTGACAAATATTTGAATGAAAAAAGCCGGCATTACGTCGGCTTTTTTTGTCGAAAAACACAAGGTCTCCTGTCGGCGACAATGCTTGTCGTCGGGAAGACGGAGTGGCAGAGGGATAGTATCGTTGGTTCTGGTATTTGAAAATATTTTTCACACACTAATGTGGAACTGACTATGCCATTCAAAAGACAAGCATAACGCTTCTTGATTTCAATAAAATATCGAAAATCGCTTTCGCGAAATCCGGGTGCAAATATAGACAATGTTTTAAATGGTGCTGACGTTTTATGAAAATATTTTTTTGAGGCAACAGACCTCTCATCTTCAAAGAAAAGTGTATCTTTGCAAAATAAAATCTGGAAAATGAAGACCCGACAGGAGTGCATAGAAATTCTGAAAGCGCATGAATCTGAACTGAAAGAAAAATTCGGCATCAGCTATATGCGCATTTTCGGTTCGGTGGCGCGCGACATGCATGGTGAGAAAAGCGATGTGGATGTCTTTGTCGTGATGCCTGCTGATGCTTATATGTTGTGTGCTGCAGCTGATTATTTGGAGAGCTTGCTCGGCAATGAAGTGGATTTGATCCGCAGGCATGAAAATATGCGCCCGTTTTTTTTAAACCAAATAATGAAATATGGAATTGACATCTTTGGAAAAGCGTGAAATTTTGCTTGACTCTCTACAACAAATTCGTCAGTCTTGTGAAAATCTGATGAGTTGGAATAAAGATGTCAAAGACATGAAAGTGTTGCTGAATTCGTCAACTGGGATGCAGGATCTGGCGGGAAATTGTATGACTGTCATGGCGATAGGAGAAGGATTCAGAAAGATTGACAAAATCACCGACGGAAAATTTCTTATATTGCGTCCTGAAATTCCTTGGAATCAGGTGTTTGGCTTGCGAAACAGAATTGCTCACGGTTATTTTGACATTGATGTGGATGTGGTTTCTGATGTGGTGAACAATGATTTGCAGCCATTGCTTGAAGCAATAGATTATTTTGTTGAATATTTGAAAAATAAAGATTAAAGATGTCAATAAAAGTCACTCACGTAACGAAAAAATACGACTCGCAGCTCGCGCTGAACGACGTAAACCTTGATATAGAAAAAGGCCGCATCGTCGGTCTCCTCGGCCCTAACGGAGCCGGGAAATCCACGCTGATGAAAATCATCACGTGCTTCATCCCGCCGACCGAAGGCACTGTCACCGTAGAAGGCTACGACATCCTCGACAACCCGATGGAGGTGCGCCGATGCGTCGGCTACCTGCCGGAACATAACCCGCTGTATTTGGATATGTACGTCCGCGAGTATTTGGAGTTTGTCGCCGGCATTCACCATATTACGGGCAGTGACGCCAAGAAACGCATCGACGAGATGATTGAGAAAACCGGCCTCACGGTTGAGATGCGCAAGAAAATCGGTGCGCTGTCGAAAGGCTACCGCCAGCGCGTCGGCCTCGCACAGGCGATGATGCATAACCCGTCAGTCCTCATCCTCGACGAGCCTACTTCTGGCCTCGACCCGAACCAACTCGTTGAAATCCGCGCACTTATCACCGAACTCGGAAAAGAGAAGACGGTGCTGCTCTCGACTCACATCATGCAGGAAGTGGAGGCGATGTGTCCGGATATCATCATTATTAATAAAGGTGTGGTCGTGGCGAACGACAGAATCGGAAACATCAAAATGAACGTGATGCACCGCGCCGACGCAAGCATCGAGGAATGCTTCCAGGCACTCACGCTGAAATGACACATAAACCACGCAATTTAGATTGAATTTACGTTTGAAAATTATTTCAGCAAAATCATGTTTCCGCATGAAATTTGTTGTATCTTTGCGGCAAATAAAAATGTGGCTTAAATCGCCTTGGCTTTTTGAACCCTACCTCGCAGTTCGAAAAGAAGCATAATAAGGATGATTGTAGGAGTCATTTAGGATTGAGGCAGTCCTACCACTTTTTTATTTTTACTCCAGAGCAATTCCTTCTTTTCTATTTCCTTCGTCCTTCTCGGCTGGGCGGTCCTCACTTCCCAAATGTCGCCGTTCAAACTCAAACTTATTGCAGCCGTGTCGTGTACGTCGTCTCTGTAAATGACAAGGAGCAAAGAATCACCGCTGCCTTTCCTTATCTGTGTGAAATTCGTCGCAATAAGCTTTAAATAATCTAAAGCATTGATTCCTAATGATTCCAACTCTATTCTGTGATAGTTTGAGATGTGTTTCAAATAATTGTCAGTGATGTAAATGTCTGCGCATTTTCTTTTTATCGCTTTTGCAATAGTCATTTTCAAACGGCCAATCTTGGTTAAATGTTGTGTGTTTTTTGTAGCATCCATAACAAAAAAACTAAATGTCAAACAATGGTGCAAAGGTACAAAAATATTTTCGCGAATATCGCTCTCTGTGTGGAATTTGTTGTATCTTTGCAGCCGAAATTTTCGTGGAAAGATTTGATTGATTGCAACCACAAGAAAAAATGCTAAAACAGTTTCTTTTTTACAATCACAAATACTCCATGTTTATTAACTTGTTGACGTTAAAAACTTTATAACTTTATAACTTTTTAACGTTCAACCTTATACTAAAATATTATGGGTTATTACTTCACTTCAGAATCAGTATCAGAAGGCCATCCCGACAAGGTGGCCGACCAGATTTCGGATGCCGTCCTCGACGAGATGCTCCGCCAGGACCCGGAATCGAAAGTGGCCTGCGAGACATTGGTGACGACGGGTTTGACGGTCGTGGCAGGCGAAGTCAAGACGGACGCTTACGTCGATATTCAGGACACGGCGCGTCGCGTCATCGAGAGAATCGGTTACACAAAGGCTGAATATCAGTTCGACAGCAAGTCGTGCGGCGTGTTGTCGGCCATCCACGGGCAGTCGCAGGACATCAACCGCGGGGTCGAACGCCAGAGTCTTGAAGACCAGGGCGCTGGTGACCAAGGCATGATGTTCGGCTACGCATGCAAGGAAACTCCTGAATACATGCCACTTACAATCGTCTTGTCGCACATGCTCCTGATGGAGCTTGCGAAAATACGGCGCGAAGGCCGCCAGATGAAATATCTACGTCCCGACGCGAAATCGCAGGTGACGGTGGAATACGCCTCCGGCTGGAAACCGCTCCGTATCGACACAATAGTCATCTCGACGCAGCACGACGAGTTCATGGACGACGATGCCGCCATGATCCGGAAAATTGAACATGACGTGCGCACGATTCTCCTTCCGAGAGTGAAAAGACTTCTGCCACAGAAGGTCAGGAATCTCTTCAAGGCCGACATGAAACTCTTCGTCAACCCGACTGGCAAGTTCGTCATCGGCGGGCCTCACGGCGACACAGGTCTCACCGGACGCAAGATCATCGTTGACACTTACGGCGGTCGCGGCGCACACGGCGGCGGCGCGTTCTCCGGCAAGGACTCGTCTAAAGTTGACCGCTCGGCGGCTTACGCGGCCCGTCATATCGCCAAAAATATTGTGGCGGCTGGCATCTGCGATGAGGCTCTCGTCCAGATCGCATACGCCATCGGCGTGGCGCAACCTGTTGGTTTCTACGTGAATACATACGGCACGGCTCATGTTAAAGACGCAAACGGCAAGAAGGTTGGCGATGCGGAAATCGCCGAGAAACTCAAGTCTTTGTTCGACCTCCGTCCTTACGCTATCGTAAAACATTTCGGCCTTAAGAACCCGATTTTCGAAGCGACTGCGTCATACGGACACTTTGGCCGCGACCCGTTCACTGCAAAGGTGGAAGTGGGCTATAAGGATGAAAACACTTTCGTCGAAAACGGAAAGAATTACAAAAACGTCGAGTTCTTCGCCTGGGAGAAAACCGATATGGTTGAAAAGATTCAGAAGATGTTTGGATTTTAGTCTTTCGACATTGGCAATTGGTCTAAAAATCAATTGATTTTGAATTATTTGTGAGTTTTGCAAGCAGCTGTCATTTACTGACAGCTGCTTTTTTTGAAAAAAAACATACCAATATTTAATAATTATTAGTAATTTTGTGCCGAAAAAATTGGAAAATATGAAAACAACATCTGTTGCATTAGGCAGTTATTTTGACGAATTCATTGCTGCGACGATTCAAACCGGCAGATACAATAACGCCAGCGAGGTGGTGCGTGCCGGGTTGCGTCTTCTTGAAGAGAGAGAACAAAAAGTGGCGCAACTGAAAAACGCCATTCACGAAGGGCTCGAAAGTGGACGAAACGATGATTTCGACCCTGATATTTATCTTAACCAACTGAAAACCAAACATAATGAAAAAGTATCATCTGACAAACAAGGCTGTGGAAGATCTCGGGGAGATTTGGTCGTACACAAATGATAATTGGTCGGAAAGACAGGCAGACGCTTCATGCCTATTTCAGTGTCACTCTTGTAATCCCCGCGCCGCCGGTTTCAAGGCTCGCGTCGTTGAAACTCTGCACGCAACTTTGATGACTCAGATATTCTCTTATCATCTTCCGCAAGATTCCGTTTCCTTTTCCGTGAAGGATGCTGATGTCTTTGATACTTAATAAATTGGCATCGTCGATGTATTTCGCCACGTTGTCAACGGCTTCCTCGCCGCGTTGTCCGCGGACATCAAGAGTGAGGTTGAATTTCTCGACTTTCTCGCTGATGTCGCTCATGATGTTTTTCTTCAGGAACGACGGGTTGTGCGCCGCTTTCCGTGCAGTCGCCTTGCTGATTTTCCGCAACTTGTCGGCTGTTGTACGCAGCCTGATCTCGCCGAATTGAACCGTGACATCGGTGTCGGTCATCGCCACAAGCTCGCCGACGACCTCCAACTCGTTGATACACACCATGTCGCCGACTTTCAGGTCTTCTTTCTCGGTTTCTTTCTCTTCGACTTTCAACTTCTTTGAAATCTCCTTGGCATCGTTTTCGAGGTTCTGTTTCATCTCCCTGAGCTCGTCGCGAAGCTCTTTCGTGCGTGCCTTTTCCGCCTGCGCCTCCTTTATCTCGCGAATCGTGTTCTCAATCTTCGCGTTCGCCTTGTCGATGAGCGACTGCGCCTCTTTGTTGGCTTCCTTCAAAAGCTGGTTTTTCTTTCTCTCTACTTCGGAAAGAAGCCCCTTGTATTTTGTAACTACTTCATCAAGAAGCTTTTCCGCAACATTAAGCTCGTATTGCTTTTTTCTGACCTCTTTCTTTTCAACCTCAAGTTGCTGAAGTTGTTTCTCGAAATCGAGATGTTCCTTGCCGGAGATTTCCGCCGCGCTGTCTAAGATTTCTTCCGGGAAACCGATGTTTTTGGCAATCTCGAACGCAAACGAGCTGCCCGGTTTGCCGATCATCATCATGTAAAGCGGCTGCAGGAATCTCGTGTCGAACAGCATCGCGCCGTTCACTATGCCGGGGTTGTTGTCGGCGAGAAGTTTCAGGTTTGCGTAGTGTGTCGTCACAACGCCGAATGCTTTCTTCTCGTTCATTTTCAGCAAGATGGCTTCCGCGATGGCACCGCCGAGCTGCGGCTCCGTGCCTGTCCCGAACTCGTCAATCAGAAACAATGACCGCTCGTTGCCGTGCTGAAGAAGGTTCTTCATGTTGAGAAGATGCGAACTGTACGTACTCAAGTCATTTTCAAGCGATTGCTCGTCGCCGATGTCGATGAACATGTCGTGGAAGACGCCGCATCTCGAATCGGTTTTCATCGGCACAGCAAGTCCGCATTGAAGCATATACTGGACAAGCCCTATCGTCTTGAGACACACCGACTTGCCGCCGGCATTAGGTCCGGAGATGACCAAAATTCTTGAATCGTCGTCGAGTTTCAAATCCAGAGGCGTAATATGTTTGCCCTGCGATTTGAGTTTCTGCTCAAGCAACGGATGCCGTGCTTCACGCCACTCAAACATCGGAGTGTCAACGACTTCCGGGATGATGCAGCCGTATTCGTGGCAAAGCAACGCCTTCGCGCGGATGAAGTCGATGAGACCGAGAAGCCGCCATGCCTGAATCAGATTCGGAATCTGCGGCCTTAGAATCTTCGTGAAAGCAAGCAGAATCTTGTTGATCTCGCGGCGTTCGGCATATTCCAACTCCCTGATTTCGTTGTTGGTATCGAATATTTCGGCAGGCTCGATGTAAACTGTCTGACCTGTCGCCGACTCGTCGTGGATGAAACCGCGGAGCGACCGTTTGTCGGCGGCTTTCACTGGGATTACAAGGCGTCCGTCGCGTATCGTCATCTCGGCTGTGCTGTCGGTCCAGCCGGCGTTCTTCGCGTCGTTGAGGATCTTGTGCATCCTGTGGTCGATGGAACTTTGTTTGCGGCGCATGTCACGGCGGATCTCCAAAAGGTCGGATGAGGCGTTGTCGGGAATCTCGCCTTTGTCGTCAATGATTCGGTTTATCTCTGTAAAGATATGATTGTCAATGGATAAACCTTCCGCCAAGGCTTTCAGATGCGGCACTTTCTCCGAAGATTCCGAATTGAAGAACTTGAAAACATAAAACAAAGCCGAGAGTGCCGGTTTCAGCGCAAAGATGTTTTCGAGGCTTATGACGGTGCCGTCGATGGCGAGATGCTTGAACTCCTCGCGCAGGTCGTTGTAGTCGCGGACCGGGAACGGGATGCCGTCGCGAAGCAAAACCTCGAAATCCTCAATCAGTTTCAGCCATGTCTCAATCTCGTCGATGTCGGTCATGAACTTCATCTTGCCGACACGTTCCTTGCCCATCTCGCTGATGCACAAATCGTTGAGTCTCTCTCTCACGGCTCTGAAGCCTATCTTGTTTTCAAAATCATCCGGATAAATCACGATAAAAATTTTAGGCTGCAAAAATAGAAAAATTTTACTAATTTTGCGGCATAAATAATTGATAATAACAATCATAAAAATATCTGAAATGGAAAATTTTGATGCGAAAAAAGTGAAGGACGCAGTCGTGCGATGGATTCGCGACTGGTTTGAGCAAAACGGTCCGGGCTGCACTGCGGTTCTCGGTGTCTCCGGCGGTAAGGACAGCAGCGTCGTCGCCGCCTTGTGCGCGGAAGCCCTTGGCGTTGAACGGGTTATAGGCGTGACGATGCCAAACGGCATTCAGCCTGACATCGACGACAGCATGAAACTCATCAGTCATCTTGGAATCAAACATGTCTGCATTAATATAAAAGGTGCTTACGATGCGATGCTTGACGAGGTGACGAAACAACTTGGAATTATCGATAAAAGCGTTGAACGTCAGACTGTTACAAATCTTCCGCCAAGGTTGAGGATGACGGCGGTATATGCCGTCTCGCAGTCGGTGAACGGTCGCGTGGCGAACACCTGCAACCTCTCTGAAGACTGGGTCGGATATTCGACGCGTTACGGCGACGCCGCCGGCGATTTCGCCCCTCTCGGCGGACTCACCGTGCAGGAAGTCAAGGCGATAGGACACGAACTCGGACTGCCAAACGAACTCGTTGAGAAAGCTCCGTCCGACGGCCTTTGCGGGAAAACCGATGAGGACAACCTCGGTTTCACTTACGCCGTCCTCGACAGATATATCCGCACTGGTATCTGTGATGACTTGAAAACCAAAGAGTTAATCGACAGAAAACACAAAATGAACCTGTTCAAGCTGCTGCCGATTCCGAAGTTTGAATTGTAGATTACTGTTTAATTGTCTCGCGGATTTCACTGATTTAAAGCGGATTTTAATTGTATCTGCTTTAGGTCTGCGGAATCTGCGAGATTTTTTATTTCAACTGCAATATTTTGCAAATCGCAGTCGTCTAATGTCCGAAATCGAAAGAATTCTGAAGATTTGTAATTAAAATATTGTTAAATAAAATTTAAATTATTATGAATACGTTGTTAATCAATTTGTTAAGTATTGTTTCTCTTGATGGTAAAGATATTTCTGGCATAATTTTTTTCATTGGGATTTTTGGTGCTGCAATTGTTGATATAATTTTTGAGTCAAATAGAAAAAAGCACAAGATTGACAAACAGGCTGAAATCTTACATGAAGCCATTCAAAAGGGTGGAACGGAAAATATCAATGTTTCTGAAATTGTCGGAGCTTTCAATGACAAGAAGAAAACTTTGAAACTCACAATCATCAAGAATTTGAAGGCGGGACTTATTTGCTCGCTTATAGGACTCGGTCTGATTGTTGTCGCATTATTGGTAATTAATAATGTTGATTTGAGAAATGTCATGTATGTCGGTGGTGGCGTTCTGGTCGCTGTCGGAGTTGCTTTTGTCATAACATTCTTTATATCAAATAGTTATCTTGCAAAAGAGATTGAAGCCGAAGAAAGAAAGCTGACCGGGAAATGATGTCAAAGGAGCAATTCATATCATATCTTGAAAGCAATCAGGAATCGTTGCGGCGGTTTCTGATTGTGCTTTGCTGCGGCGACAAAATGACAGCCGACGACATCGCGCAGGATGCAATGCTCAAGGCATGGATGAAAATCTCCACATTTGACGAAAAATCGAAGTTCTCCACCTGGATTTTCAAAATCGCATACAACACCTATCTTGATTTCCGGAAATCTTATTGGAATAAGAACACTGAAAATATTGATGAAAATATTGATAATGAAAGATTTATATCTGAATATTCAACCAGTGAATCATTTTTGAACGACAAATTGTATGCGGCGATTGACAAACTTTCCACATGGGAGAGGTCTGCGGTTTTGCTGTATTATCTTGAAGAAAAGCCAATCAAGGAGATTTCAAAAATTCTTGAGATGCCACAAAGCACGATAATGTCGCATCTTTTCAGGGCGAGGAAACATCTGAAATCGCTGTTGAAAAACGACATACTGTGACCGGACATCAGCCGGACAAAATCAATTCACAAAAAATGCAAAGCAATGAAAATGTTTAAATTAGATAAGGAGATAACCGGACATCTGACGGACATCGCACCGAAAATCAAAGATGGCGATGTTTTTATGAAGGATGTGAAAAGACAACTCGATTTGCTGCCAGAACCGAGCAAGGCTGAGCTGGCTTTGGGCTTGTGGGAGAAAATGTTGCGTAAAGAATACAGACTCAGTTCGTTTTTAGGTTTTACTCTGACAGGTGCTGGAATTGTAGTGTTCGGCGGAATTTGTTTCTTGAATTTCGGGGCGATTGTATCGTTTATTTCAATGCTCATTTCAAAATTTTAAATTTCCTTCAATTTGTGCAGGGAAAACCGCGGATTTTATTAATTTTGCGAAAAATTATCCGCAAAACAATCCGCATTAAATCTGCGTGGTTTGCGGGAAACATCAAATTATCATGATCCGTTTTGAAGTTTGCACAAATAGTTGTCAGTCAGTGTGTAACGCAATGGAAGGCGGTGCGCAGTGCGCCGAGCTTTGCGAGGCGCTCGAAGTCGGCGGCGTCACCCCGTCGTACGGCACTTTGCTAAAGGTGTCGAAAATTGTCGAGAAATCAAAAAACTTTGACGTCCGCGTCTTGATTCGTTGCCGTCCGGGAAACTATATCTATAATGATGATGAAATCGACACGATGTGCGAAGATATAAAAATGACTAAAAGTCTTGGTTATGAAGGTGTTGTCATCGGCGCACTCAATGAAAACGGCGAGCTTGACGTTCCGGCGATAAAGAAGATGATGACAGCTGGTGAAGGCATGAAATTCACTTTCCACCGCGCCATCGACGCTTGCAAAAACCCTGTGAAAGCAATGGAAACGTTGATTGACCTCGGCTTCGACAAGGTCCTGACTTCAGGCGGAAAACCGAATGCCTTGGCTGGAATCGAAATGATAGCCGAACTCCAGAAACGTTTCGGCGAGAAAATAAACATCATGGCCGGCGGCGTCAACCTCAACAATATCAAAGAGATAATTGCCGGAACCGGTGTTAGGAACTGCCACGCTTCACTGACAACCATCGTGGAAAACTATCACGCCGAACTGTATCCGAATCAGGTTGACAACACAGGTGCCGGAATGACGTGGAAAGTCTCCAACTTGCAGAAAATCAAAGAGTTTGTTGAACTTATAAAAGATTGAATATCTATATACTGATTTATTAGATATTTTTAATAACAGAAAATAAAATATATTTTATAATTCAATTGTCCATATATCAGAAAATATATGTATTTTTGCGAAAATTTGATGATATGGATTATGATATTATGACTGGTATTGATTGGGTCAGGCTGTTGGGCGAACGTTTCCGTTCGTACAGGATGGCTTCGGAGCAGACCCAGGAGGAAATAGCTTGTAAATCAGGCGTTACTGTGCAAACTGTGAGGCGATTTGAAAGCGGCAAAGTAAGGAATCTCACTATCGCAACATTGGTGGCTTTGATGAAGACAGTCGGGATGGTCGCGAATTTTGACACACTGCTGCCTGAGATTCCGTTGTCGCCATATTTGATGAATGAAATTAAAGGAACTGAAAAACAAAGAATCAGACACAAAAAGAAATGAAAAATGTCGTGTTGAAAGTGTTTCTGTGGAACAAGGAGGTCGGTTGCTTGCGCTGGGATGAACGTAAGTCGTTGGCGTATTTTGTGTTCAACAAGGATTTCTTGTCATCAGGTTTGGACGTGTTTCCTTTGCTCGCACCAATAAATGCTTCGAGGGCATATTTGCCCGTTGCTGGTGATAAAAGGAAGATATACTGTGGATTGCCGCCGTTTATCGCTGATTCGTTGCCGGATCATTGGGGCAATCTCGTTTTTGAGCAATGGATGAATAGTAATGGATTGAAAAACAATGCTGTAACACCATTGGACAAGTTGGCGTTCATTGGGAAACGAGCTATGGGTGCATTGGAATACAGGCCGGAAACTGAACGTAAGGATGCGGATGCATGCCTTGCCATTGACGAACTTGCGGAGTTGGCTGAAAAGATTTATTCTCAGCGTGCGGGAATGTCGGTATTGCCTTCGGAGTCGCTTACCTTGCAAAGTCTTTTTGATATCGGGACCTCGGCAGGAGGCCGTCAGCCAAAGGCAGTTGTTGCAATAAATGATAAGACGGGTGAGATAAAGTCGGGGCAAATTTCTGGTTTGAATGATTTTAGCTATCATATTCTGAAATTTGCTGTCAATGACGGATATCCTGCAACTGAAATGGAGATGACTTATTATGAATTAGCTGTCAATGCCGGTTTGAAAATGATGCCGAGCCGCATTTTGAATGCTGACCGGCACAGCCATTTTCTTACTGAAAGATTCGACAGGAAAGATGGTAAAAAAGTTTTTGTGCAGACTTTGTCTGCGATAAATCCTGATGCCGAGAGTTACGAGGACCTGTTTTCCACTTGCAGAAAACTGCATGTGCCAGAGCAAGAAATCCGCGAACTTTTCAGGCAGATGGCTTTCAATTTTTTCGCCTCAAATACCGATGACCATAACAAGAATTTCTCGTTTATCATGGACGAAAACGGCAGCTGGCATCTGGCACCGCCATACGATATGACATTCACTGCCGATTTGCGCAGCCCGGCGACACGGCATCTGCATTGTATGTCAATGTTCGGCAAACTTGATGGCGTGACAGCTGATGACATGATGAAATTTGCAGTTGAACATGGTGTCAAAAATGCCGGTTATATGATTGAAAAAGTGTGCGAATCCATAACACATTTCAGGGAGACAGCAATGAAAAACGCTGTCCCTCTTGTCTGGGTTGACAGGGTGGAGGAGTACCTTCAATCCATTGTCCCAGAGAAGTTTAAAGATAAAATGTCGGGATGGAAACCGCGTGAAGTTTCATCGGAGATGAATGGCCGTGTTGTGGAAAACATCCATTTTGAAATGTCGTCTAATGGTAACATTCATCTTTGCGCCATCATCGACGGCAATGAACGCAAATATGTCTTTAGTTCAAAGAATATTGAATTTCAAAGTATTATAAACAAAGGTTTCAATATGATGCCCGATGAGGATAAGATTGAGTATGTTAAACAATACATTATCAAATAGATAAACATTTAATAAATATGAAAAATTCCTTTAATATCTTAATTCTTGCATTGTCTTTTCTGATGATGTCGTGCGTGAAGTTCTCAAACACCGCAAATCAAAGTCTTAACGAAGGCTGGAACTTGAAGACTGACACGTTAAACATTGATTTACAAGTAAATGTGCCGTCGGTGGTGCAGACTGACTTGTTTGAAGCGGGTCTCATCCCGCATCCGTATCTCGGGAAAGTCGAGCAGGATTTGCAATGGATTCCGCAACGTAACTGGGATTATTCGTTGAATTTCAACGTCGATGACAAAATTTTTGAAAAAGACAACATCGACATCGTCTTTGACGGCCTCGACACCTACGCCGACGTGTGGCTCAACGGCGAGAAGATTCTGCATTCCGATAATATGTTTTTGTGTTATGAAAAAGATGTGAAAAATCTTCTCAAAAAGAAAGATAATGAACTCAAAGTCCGTTTCTATCCTTTTGATAAAGAACGCGATAGCTTGATTGCGACTTATCCGCTGCGTTTCCCGGAAAAATACGCCGTGATGCGCAAATGCGGCTATCAGAACGGCTGGGACTGGGCACCGCGTTATCTCAACATCGGCATCTGGAAAGATGTCTCGCTTCAGGCCTGGTCGAACATGAGAATCGTCTCGGCCTCCGTCATGACCGAAGATATTGTTGATAATCAGGCTGAAATGAAAGTAAGGGTTGTTGTCGAAAGCGATGTCGAACGTGAGGCTTCGTTGTTTGTGGAATACGGCGACATTCAGCTTGGTTTTGCGGAAACCGCGGTAAAACCTGGTGAAAACGAGATTGTTACTAAATTTAAAATCGAAAATCCGGAGCCGTGGTGGCCTAACGAGATCGGCGCACAAAACATGATGGCGTTCAAAATCAGTGTCGGCGATGCGAACGGTGTTGTCGCCACAGATCCGGTCGTCGTGAGGACAGGCATCCGCAAAGTCGAGCTGATTCAGGAGCCTGACAGCGTTGGCGTCTCGATGTTTTTCAGAATCAACGGGAAGGACGTTTTCGCGAAAGGCGCGAACTACATTCCGGAGGAGATGATGGAGTCGTGGATGACTAAAGAAAAGACAATCAAGCTGTTGGCTGAATGCAAAAACTCACATTTCAACATGTTGCGCGTCTGGGGCGGAGGCATCTATCCGCCGGATTTCTTCTTCGACGCATGCGACAGCCTCGGCATCATGGTCTGGCAGGATTTCATGTACGCCGGCTCGACTTATCCTTATACCGATGATTTTTTAAACAACGCAAGAGAAGAAGCCATTCAGCAAGTGGTTCATTATCAGAATCATCCGTCGTTGGTGATGTGGTGCGGCAACAACGAGGTCAGCAACGGATATTATGATTGGGGCTGGCAGTCATCGATGAATTGGAGCGATGCGGACTATCTCGAAATGCGTCACGGAATGGACACTTTGTTTGAGAATATTTTGGGACAAGTTGTTGATTATTATGATGGTACGGTGCCGTATTTCCCAAGTTCGCCTAAATATGGCTGGGGTCATCAGCAGAGCCTTACCGAAGGCGACAGCCATTACTGGGGCGTGTGGTGGGGCGAATATCCTTATGAGATCTATCTTGAAAAAGTGGCGCGTTTCAACAGCGAATACGGCTATCAGGCCTATCCGAGCCTATCGACTATGAAGAAGATTTCGCCTGAACTCGATTGGGCTGTTCTTGATGCGCATCAAAAACACGCAAGAGGAAAGTATCTGATTGATAAGCATATAGCGAAATATATTGACGAAAATCAAAGCGAAGACATGGCTCGGTTGGTCTATAACAGCCAGCTCTCGCAGGCGTGGGGGATGGGCCTCGCAATTGAGGCGCATCGTGCGGCGAAGCCAGTCTGCATGGGAACGCTTTATTGGCAACTCAACGACGCTTGGCCTGTAATAAGCTGGTCTTCAATAGATTACTACGGAAACAAGAAAGCTCTTCATTGGAAACTTAAAGATTTGTACGCACCTATATTAATAGGTGTACTTCCGACGGTCGATGGCAACTTCACCGTTTACGCAAGTTCCGATTTGTACCGCGAAATCAAAGGCGAAATGATTTTGAAAGTGAAGGATTTTTCGGGAAATATTGTCAAATCTTATTCCGAAAAGGTGATGATTCCTGAAAACGGCTGTGCTCATCTCTCACTTGACGTGAATGATTTTGCAAAAGATTTTGACAAGACGGCGACTTATATCGATATGCAACTTGTTGAAAATGAAAATATTATTTCCGAAAGGCTTCAATATCTCGCATATCCGAAAGACCTGAATCTCGAAAAAGCCGAACTCATTCCGCAAGTCAGAATTGAAAATGGAATCGCAACTATCGAATTTACATCAAACACTTTGGTGAAAGACGTTTGCGTTGAAAGTTCTGACGAAAACGGAGTGTTCTCCGACAATTTCTTCGACCTCCAGCCGAATGAGGAAAAGGTGATAACATTTACAACATCAGAAGAAAATCCGACATTTAAAGTGATGATGCTCAACAAGTAAGTTTGCGATTAATCCAGCTTCAGCACCGCCAGGAACGCCGACTGCGGCACTTCCACGTTGCCGATCTGACGCATTCTCTTCTTTCCTTCCTTCTGTTTTTCAAGCAGTTTGCGCTTACGCGAGATGTCGCCGCCGTAGCATTTTGCGGTGACGTCCTTTCTCACCTGACGCACGGTCTCGCGGGCGATGATCTTCGCGCCGATGGCCGCCTGGATCGCGATGTCGAACTGCTGTCTCGGAATCAACTCCTTGAGCTTCTCGCACATGCGGCGTCCGAAAGAGTAGGCGTGGTCAACGTAAATCAGCGTTGAAAGTGCATCGACGGTGTCGCCGTTGAGCATGATGTCGAGTTTCACGAGCTTCGACGGCTTGTAACCGCAGACGTGATAGTCGAACGAGGCGTAACCTCTTGATATTGATTTAAGTTTGTCGTAGAAATCAAAGACGATTTCGCTCAGGGGCATCTCGAAGGTGAGTTCCACGCGGTCGGTGGTGAGATAGACCTGGTTCTTCAAAATGCCGCGGCGGTCGATGCAGAGCGTCATGATGGAGCCGACGTACTCGTTTTGCGAAATGATTTGGGCCAGGATATAAGGCTCGTCGATGTGGTCGAGTTTCGTGGTCTCCGGCATCCCGCTCGGGTTGTGGACATCGACGACGCTGCCGTCGGTGAGGTAAGCCTTGAACGAGACGTTTGGCACCGTGGTGATCACGTCCATGTTGAACTCGCGGTCGAGGCGTTCCTGGATGATCTCCATGTGAAGCAGTCCGAGGAATCCGCAGCGGAACCCGAAGCCGAGTGCCATCGACGACTCCGGCTCCCAGACGAGCGACGCGTCGTTGAGCTGTAGCTTCTCCAATGAGCTTCTAAGTTCTTCATAGTCATCGGCATCGACGGGGTAAACGCCCGCGAAGACCATAGGCTTCACGTTCTCGAAGCCGGCAATCGGCTTGTCGCACGGAGTCGCTACCGTCGTGATCGTGTCGCCGACCTTCACTTCTTTCGATGTCTTGATGCCGGAAATGATATAGCCAACGTTGCCCGCCGAAAGCTCCTGCTTGGCAACCTGTTTCATCTGAAGCACCCCGATCTCATCGGCGTTGTATTCCTTCTCGGTCGCGAAGAACTTCACCAATTCGTTGGCGTGAATCGTGCCGTTCATTATCCTGAAATACGCGATGATGCCTCTGTATGAATTGAATACGGAGTCGAAGATGAGTGCCTGGAGCGGCGCTTTCGGGTCGCCTTGCGGTGCCGGGATGCGTTTCACGATGGCTTCGAGGATCTCCGGCACGCCGAATCCGGTGCGGGCCGAGCATCTTAAGATGTCTTCTTTGTCGCAGCCTATCAGATCAATGATTTGATCCTCAACCTTCTCAGGGTTCGCGCTGTCCATGTCAATCTTATTAATGACAGGGATCACCTCGAGGTTGTGGTCGATGGCCATGTAAAGGTTGCTGATGGTCTGTGCCTGTATGCCTTGGGAGGCATCGACGACAAGCAGAGCGCCCTCGCACGCCGCGATTGAACGCGACACCTCGTAGCTGAAGTCAACGTGGCCGGGGGTGTCAATTAAATTCAATGTGTAAATTTCTCCTTCGTGTTCGTATTTCATCTGGATGGCGTGGCTTTTGATGGTGATGCCGCGTTCGCGTTCCAAATCCATGTCATCCAAAACCTGATCCACTAACTCTTTCTTTGTCAAAGTGTTAGTCATCTCAATCAATCTGTCCGCCAAGGTGCTTTTGCCGTGGTCAATGTGTGCTATGATACAAAAATTCCTGATATTTTTCATGCCGCAAAATTAAGAAAAAATTATTATCGCTGTAATGTTATTTGAATTGAAAATAATTTCTAACTTTGCAAAATATTTGGGGAAGGAATTTGCGATTTTCGTGAAGTGTGGGTTTCTGTTTGGGAAAAGACACTTGTTCTTGAATTTAATCACATCAAGTTAATAATAACATGGCAAAGAAAATTAGAATCGGAATTAACGGCTTGGGACGTATCGGACGATTGGTCCTGAGAGCGGCTCAGAAACGAGACGACATTGAGATTGTTTACATGAACGGCACATGCCCTGTCGATTATCAGGCTTACATGCTCAAATACGACACGATGCATGGTCAGTTTGACGGCACTATTGATTACAATCTCGAAAAAAGCACATTGATTATCAACGGCAAGGAAATCCCGACGAGCGTCAGCCGTGACCCTGTGGGACTGAAATGGGGTGAATATGGCGCGGATTACGTCATCGACTCGACAGGCAAGTTCCTGACGGCTGAGGCGGTTCAGCCTCATCTTGAAAGCGGCGCAAAATATGTCATCATGGCCGGCCCTTCAAAGGACGACACCCCGATGTTCGTCTGCGGCGTCAACGACAAGACCTACGTCAAAGGCACGCGTGTCGTTTCAAACGCCTCCTGCACTACAAACTGTCTGGCTCCCATCGCCAAGGTCATCAACGACAACTGGGGCATAGTTGAAGGTCTGATGACGACTGTTCATTCAACAACAGCGACGCAGAAACCTATTGACGGTCACTCACTTAAAGACTGGCGTGGCGGTCGTGCCGCAGCCGGCAACATCATCCCTTCATCGACAGGCGCGGCGAAGGCGGTCGGAAAAGTCATCCCGTCGCTGAACAAGAAACTCACAGGCATGTCACTGCGCGTCCCTACACTGGACGTCTCTGTCGTTGACCTTACTTGCAAACTTGCGAAACCAGCCACATACGAAGAGATCTGCGCAGCCATGAAAGCAGCTTCCGAAGGCGAGATGAAAGGCATCCTCGGCTACACCGAAGACGCTGTCGTCTCTTCAGACTTCCTCGGCGACACACGCACCTCTATCTTCGACGCAAAGGCCGGCATCGCACTCGACGAGACCTTCGTGAAGGTCATTTCATGGTACGATAACGAAATCGGTTATTCAAACAAACTCCTCGACCTCATCAGAACGATGGCCGAGATTAACGGAGATATTTAAAGACATTTGAAATTCATGAATATGCAAAGCGTGAGACCGTTTCGCGCTTTGCATTTTTGTGGATTTTGTGAAAAAAACAATATTCTGCGACTTAAAACTTGATTATGAACACATTGCCTGACACATATTCCAATGAGGAAAAGATAGAGCTGGAACGTCAGTTTCAGGAGCTTTTGCGATGTTGGAAGACTCGCAAAGACGAACAGGATGTTGAAAAGGTGACTGAGGCTTACCTGCTTGCCGCGAATGCGCACAAAGACGCTCGCCGGCGGTCGGGTGAGCCTTACATGTATCACCCGCTCGCGGTGGCTACAATCATAGCGGGCGAGATGGGGATGGGCAGGACATCGATAATCTGCGCCCTGCTGCATGACGTGGTGGAGGATACGGAGTACGGCCTCGACTACATCCGCGAGAGATTCGGCGACAAGGTGGCGCAAATTGTTGACGGCGTCACGAAAATCACCGATGATGATGTCGATGATAACGTGAAGAGCCTCCAGGCGGAGACGTTCCGCAAAGTCATCAAGGGCATGTCGGACGAGATACGCGTCATTTTGGTGAAACTCGCCGACCGCCTGCATAACATGCGGACTCTCGGCTCGATGCCTCATGACAAACAGCTGAAAATAGCGTCGGAGACAACTCAGGTCTATGCGCCTATAGCGTATCGCCTCGGCCTTTACAAAGTCAAGACCGAACTCGATGACCTCTGCCTCAAATACATCAACCCGCAAATCTTCAACTCCGTGAAATCACAGCTTGACGAGATAAGAGCCCGGAAACTCAAGGAGCTGGAGGACTTCGTGGCGCCGGTGAAAGACTATCTGATGCAACGCGGCATCAAGGTGACGGCGATGGCGATTGAACGTAACGTCAGCGCGGTATGGGAGAGGATGGAGAAGTACGGCATGTCGATAGAAGAAGTGTATGACGTCTATGTCGCACGAATCATCATCGACTGTCTGCCGGAAGAGGAGAAGATGCGCTGCTGGGAGACTTTCGCGGCGTTCACCACGTTCTATTATCCCGACTCGAAGAAGATGCGCGACTGGGTGTCGTTCCCGAAAACCAACGGTTATGAGTCGATTCACGCCGTCTTCATGAGCAAGGAGGGCAACTGGATTGAGACGCAGATACGCACCGAACGCATGAACGAGATCGCCGAGCATGGCTTCTCGGCCTATTGGAAATACCGAGATCTCGACACGAAAGTGGAAAGCGGCCTCGACCTATGGATGAGCGTCGTCAAAAACCTTGTCAATCAGGAGGACTCAAAAAAAGCCTCGGCACTCGACTTCATCGACTACTTCAAACTCGACCTTTTCAACGATGAGATTTTCGTGTTCACCCCGAAAGGCGACAAGATGACGTTCCCGAAAGGCTCCACTGTTCTCGATTTCGCCTATAATATCCACTCCGACATCGGAAACCATTGCGCCGGCGCGAATGTGAACAAGAAACTCGCAAGCCTCAACACTGAACTGAAAATGGGCGACCAGATAGAAATTATCATTTCGCAACACGTTGAGCCTCAAGAGGAATGGTTCGATTACCTCGCCACCTCAACGGCTAAGAGCCGCCTCAAGGAAGGCATCAAAGACTACCGCCGACCGTTCAAGGTGAAGGGCAAACCGATGCTCGAGGAGATTTTCCGGAAGGCGAAAGTCGAGTTCTCGAAACAGAACAGAAACACCATGGTTGAGAAACTGCATCTTATGGGACGCACCGACTTGTATTATTATGTCGCGATAGGCAAAATCGGATTGCAGGAAGTGGAGAACGTGTTCAAAAACAATGACAAGAAAGTCGATACCTTGCTGAAATACATCACCTTCGGCCTTGTGAAGCCGTCTTCACAGAAGAAAAACGAAAATACAACCGCGGAGGGCACACCCGACACAGGCTATTTGGTGGCGCAGTGCTGCAAGCCGATCCCTGGCGACGATGTCGTGGCGATAGATCTCCCTGGCGAACCGATCCATATCCACCGCCCCGACTGCCCCGAAGCTATGAAACTGATGTCGCGCTTCGGTAAGAACATCGTGAAGGCAAGCTGGAAACTCGGTGATGATATTGCATATCTTGCGACACTTAAACTCACGTGTATCAATAAGATAGGTCTCGGAGTGAGTGTCTTCGATGTCATAAGCAAAGACGAAAAACTTGACATCAGGGAAATCAACATGAAAAGCGAAGGCTCGATGGTCATCGCGACAATCACATTGCTGGTGACGAATGTACAGACACTTAATAATCTTATCGATAAGTTGAAGAAAATAGAACTTGTGAAAAAGGTCGAAAGAATCGTCAAAAATTAATTAAAATCATCGAATATCTGACTGAATTTTTTGTATCTTTGGCGGTGCTATAAAGAAACGTATTGCTTTTGTAAGTCGTTATGAATGAAGTCGAAGAAAACATTCTTGAGAAAGTGAGGAACATTTTCACCGAGTATTTGCAACGTCATGATTTCCGGAAGACTCCCGAGAGATTCATGATTTTGGAGGAGATTTATAACATTGACTGTCATTTCGACATTGATTCGCTTTACACACAAATGAAAAACAAGAAATTCCGCGTGAGCAAGGCGACTCTTTACAACACGATAGAGCTTCTGATGGACTGTAATTTGGTGACAAAACATCAGTTCGGGCAGAACCGCGCACAGTTCGAGCGTTCTTACAAATTCAAGCAGCACGACCATTTCATCGATGTGGTGACCGGCGACGTGTTCGAATACTGCGACCCGCGGATCATGGAGATACAGAAGTCGGTGGAAGATATGTTTGACGTCGATATAGCCTATCATTCGCTTACTTTTTATGGAACGAAGAAACGCCATAAGAGGAAGCGCATTAATCAAAAAAGAACTTAAATAATTGAAAATTAAATTTTTATAAAATGGCAAAATTAGATTTGCTTCTTGGCTTGCAATGGGGAGACGAAGGTAAAGGTAAAGTCGTCGATACATTGACCCCTAATTATGATATTGTCTGCCGCTTTCAGGGCGGCCCGAATGCCGGACACACCATAAAGTTTGACGGCAAGAAGTTTGTACTTCATACTATTCCTTCCGGAATATTTAACGATAAGTGTATCAATGTGATAGGCAACGGTGCCATCGTTGATGCGAAGATTTTCAAGGATGAAGTCGATGGCTTGACAGCCGCCGAAGTCGATGTCATGGGCCGACTCCTCGTCTCGTCGCGCACACACCTCATCGTCCCGACACACCGCGCCCTCGATGCCGCAAATGAAAAAGCACTTGGCAAGATGAAAATCGGCTCGACGCTGAAAGGTATCGGCCCGACATACACCGACAAGACCGCACGCCGCGGACTGCGTGTCGGCGACATCATGTCACCGGACTTCAGAAACCGCTACGAGAACCTCAAGGCGCGTCATCTTCAGGAGATAAAAAACCTCGACTTCGACATCGACACTCTGACCCTCGACGGGATGTCTTTCGACGAATACGAGAAGGTGTGGTTCGATGCCATCGACTTTATGAAGAAATTCAAAGTCGTTGAAAGTGAATATTATATTAACAAGGCTCTTGATGAAGGCAAGAAAATACTCGCGGAAGGCGCGCAAGGCTCGATGCTCGATGTCGATTTCGGGAGCTATCCTTTCGTCACCTCGTCATCGACGATGGCGGCGGGTGTCTGCTCAGGTCTCGGTGTCGCCCCGTCAAGGGTCGGCAAAGTGTTCGGAATCTTCAAGGCCTACTGCACCCGCGTGGGGACAGGCCCGTTCCCGACAGAGCTGTTCGACGAGACGGGTGAGCAGCTCCGCCGTAACGGTCATGAGTTTGGTGCAACGACAGGCCGCCCGCGTCGTACAGGCTGGCTCGACATTCCGGCTCTCAAATACGCCTGCATGATGAGTGGCGTCACTGACCTGATGATGATGAAGTCGGATGTCATGAACGATATTAAGGAGATTAAAGTCTGCATCGGCTACGAATATGACGGCAAAGTCATTGACTATCTGCCGTTTGAAGCCTGCACCGAGACGATGAAACCCGTGTATGAGACGCTTCCGGGCTGGAACTGCGAAATCGACGGCAACATCCCCGGAAAACTCGAGGAATACATCAAGTATATCGAAAAGAAAGTCGGCGTGCCGGTGAGGCTCGTGTCGTATTCACCCGACAGAAACGCCAATATTTACAGGTGAGGTTTTAATGGATTAAAGAGTAAAGAGTAAAGTTAAAAGAGTGGAGACGGCTGAAAAACCGTCTCCGTTTGTATAAATTGAGGAAACATGAAACACATCAAGAAAATCTTCACATTAATTGTTGCAGTTTTGCTCGCAACGTCATGTTCAAAAGAGTCGCATTTCATCTCCGACCGTTCGCAACGTGCTGATGTCCAGCGTGATTTGCAGGAGAAGATGGCAGCGATGCCGAATGGCGATTTGTTTGCCGTTTTCAATGAAGACATTGCCGCGAAAGAACGCGAGGCGTTAGAGTTCCTGTACGCCTACATGCCTCTGTGCGACATCACTGATTACAGCGGCGACTATTTCCGTGCGAACATCAACGCATCGTTCAAGGCGAAGGAGGAGATGCCGTGGGGCGCACAAGTGCCTGAACGTGAGTTCAATCACTTCGTGGTGCCGGTGAGGATCAACAACGAGAACCTCGACGACTCGCGTTTTGTGTTCTATGAGGAGTTGAAAGACAGGGTGAAAAACCTGTCGATGAGCGACGCGGTCCTTGAGGTGAATCATTGGTGCCATGAGAAGGCCAACTACAAAGGCTCCGACTCGCGCACAAGCTCTCCGCTGGCGACAGTGAAGACCTCGTGGGGACGCTGCGGCGAGGAATCGACGTTTCTGGTTGCTGCATTGCGTTCGGTGTGCATCCCGGCAAGGCAGGTCTATACGCCGCGCTGGGCGCATTGCGACGACAACCACGCCTGGGTCGAGGCCTGGGTTGACGGAGAGTGGCATTTCCTCGGCGCCTGCGAGCCGGAGCCGGTGCTCGACCTGGGCTGGTTCAACGCACCCGCGTCACGATGCCTGCTGCTCCATACAAGAGTGTTCGGGAGATATTACGGCCCGGAGGAAGTCATTGAGCGGACATCAAACCATACTGAAATCAATGTCGTTTATAATTACGCCGAGACAGCTAAATTGAATGTCAAAGTTGTTGATGATGAAGGCGATGCGATAGCCGGCGCGAAAGTGGATTTCAAGATTTACAACTACGCCGAGTTCTGCACCGTCGCTTCAAAGACGACTGACGAAAAAGGCGAAACGTGGATGACCGCCGGCCTCGGAACCATGATGATCTATGCTTCGAAAGATGGGAAGTATGGCTATGAAGTCGTGAAAATCGACGATGTCGATGACGTGACAATCACAATCAAACAGGCGGCAAATGTTGATTATGAAGAGGCTTTCGACATCGTTCCGCCTGCGGAGAAAGCACGTATTCCTGAGGTCTCGAAGGAGATGCGCGATGAGAACAACCGCCGTGGCGTTTATGAAGATTCGATAAGGAACGCCTATGTCGCCAAGTGCGTCGAAGCCCAGAATGAAGGTGACTATGACAGGGAAATAATGTCGAAGACCTGGGGCAACTACCAGACAATCAAGGATTTCGTTGATTATTCGAGAACATTCGGCGGTGAGCGGCACGCTTGGGACTTGCTGAAGGTGATAAGCGACAAAGACCTTCGTGATGTGTCGCTCGATGTCTTGAAAGACAATTTCTCGCACCGTGTCTTGATTGCTGACAACTGCGGCCTGACGGATGATATGTTCAATGAATATGTTTATAATCCGCGCGTGTCGAATGAGATGATTCGTCCGTACAAGCAGCAGCTTGAATATCAGCTGAGCGGTGCCGCCGACCTCCCGGAAGGCGCTGTCGCAGAACTCGTCTCGATGAACTATTATCGCGCAAATCCCCAGCTGATTGTCGATTGGGTGAAAAACAACATCGAGGTCCGCGATGACCTGAACGTCCGCAGCATCCCTATGCTTCCGACCGGCGTGCTGAAGTCGCGTGTCGCCGACTCGCATTCCCGCGACATCTTCTTCGTGGCGATGGCACGCAGCGCAGGCATCCCGTCGAGGATCGACCCCGTCACGGGAAAGGTTCAGTATTTTGAAAGCCAATGGGTTGATGTTGACTTTGAAGCGCAGGAAGAACAGTCGTCAGCCGAGAAAGGCACGTTGGTGATTGAATATTCGCCGACGCAAAACATGCCCGACCCGAGATATTACTCGCATTTCACGATTAAGAAATTCAACGGCAACACCTTCGATCTGCTGGCTTACGATGACCGCGACCCCGGCATGGATGTCGGGTTGCTATATTCGCAGCTGATGGCCGACGGCGGCCTCGAACTCGACGCGGGTTATTATGTGATGATTTCCGGCACGCGATTGGCCGACGGCAGCGTGTTGAACCACAACGTCTTCTTCAATATCGAAGGCGGGAAGACCACGACGGTCGGACTCGTCATGCGCGAGCCTGTTGACGGCGTGCAGATTATCGGGAACTTCAATTCCGAAAACCGTTTCATGCCCGTTGATTCGCAAGAAGATAAAAGTCTGCTTCAAATCGCGGGACGCAGTTTCTATGTCCTCGGCATCCTTGACGGCGGCAGCGAGCCGACAACTCACGCAATGCAGGACATCTCAATCTTGAAAGACAAATTCGAGGAGTGGGGTGGAAGCGTGATTTTTGTTTTTCAGGATGAAGAAAGCCTCGATAATTTCAAACTCAAGAATTTCAATGATTTGCCGTCAAATATTACATTTGGGGTTGAAAACGGGACGATGCTCTCGGAAGCTGTTTCCAACATGAAACTTCAAAACAGGAGCCTCCCGATATTTCTCATTGTCAACTCGAACAACGAGGTGGTGTTCGTACTTCAGGGCTATACCATCGGCCTCGGCGAGCAGATCATGAAGGTGTTGGGGAAGATTTAGTTGTCGAGTAATTTCCCTAAATCCCAGTGTAAGAATTCTTCAACCGGAATCCCACCGGAACCGACAATGATTGAGTTCTTTGGTGAGAATTTCTCTCTGAATACCGTCAGTCCGCTGCTGGTTGTTCTTTTCCCGCTTTTTACTTCAATGGCTATAAGTCTTCCTCTACGTGAAAGAATGAAATCGACCTCGTCTGAATTCTCGCGCCAATAATAAACCTTGTAATCGCATTGGTCGGCAAGCCCTACAAGATATGCTCCGACCGCCGACTCCGTCCATCGTCCCCAACGGGTTGGATTAGTACGCTCTTCCACGTAACCACGTCCGTTATAGACACTGAGCAACGCCTGGTTGTAAACTTGATATTTCGGTATCGAATTGTATTTTCTTGAATTGTCATTGGCGTATTTTTGCAAGCCTTTAATCAGGTGACATTCAGACAATATTTCAAGATAACCTGCTAATGTCGTGACATTTCCGGCATCGTCAAGCTGGCCTAACATTTTGTTGAGCGATAGCAGTTCCCCCGAATAGCTGCACCCAAGCTCGAAAAGTTGTCGTAGCAGTGCTGGCTTATAAACCGTTGCAGTCATCAAAGCGTCTTTTGCAATAGCTGGCTCAATGATGGAGTCAATGATGTATTGCTTCCATCGCGACTCATTATCAATCATATACGCACATCCTGGGTAACCTCCGAAGTAAATATATTGGTTGATGTCCCATCCAAAAGCTTCGTGCATCTCACTGAAGGTCCAATGCCCCATCCGAATCATCTCAAAGCGGCCTGCAAGTGATTCCGTCAATCCTTTTTTTAGTAACAGTCTTGAAGAACCAAGAAGTACAACCTTGATATTCAACTTGTTGAGGCTGTCTTGATCCCATTCTTTCTTTACTACTTCGCTCCAGTTGAATATTTTTTGGATCTCATCAATGACAATGAGATACTCATCTAAACTATTCGCAGCCATGTTTGATCTTGCCGTCTCCCATTGCTCCGAAATCCATCCGGAGTTGGATGCCACGGCACTGTCAGCCGTGCAAAAATGGTATGGAACATCAATGGATTCCAATACTTGATTAATCAAAGTTGATTTCCCAACTTGTCTCGGACCTGCAATTACTTGGATGAAGTGCCTGTCTTCCTTAATGCGAGATGTTATTGTTTCAAATTGATTTCGTTGATACATAGAGTGTTATCTTAAATTTCGCTGCAAAGATAAATAAAATTCTCAAATGTCTGATAGAAAATTCTCAATTCATTGAGAAAAAATTCTCAAATGCCTGTCAAAAAATTCTCAATTCATTGAGAAAAAATTCTCAAATGTCTGATAAATAGCGTGATGACGTTTGGCTTAGGGCTTGGTTTTTGCAAAAAAAACTGGCGCACGAAAGAAAAACATTCGCACGCCAGCTAATAATAAAATCTAAAATCTTACTCTCTGCTAAAGTTTCCTCGAAACCTCTTTCTCCTGATAACCTTCGATGATGTCGCCGACCTTGATGTCGTTGAAGTTGTCGATGTTAAGTCCGCATTCAAAGCCCGCGCTGACTTCCTTGACATCGTCTTTGAAACGTTTCAGTGAGCCGAGTGAGCCTGTGTGAACTACGATGCCGTCGCGGATGAGACGAATCTTTGTCTGTCGGTTGACCTTGCCGTCGAGGACCATGCAACCGGCGATGTTTCCGACCTTGCTGATGTGGAACACCTCGCGGATCTCGATGTTGCAAGTGACAACTTCTTGAATCTCAGGGGCGAGCATGCCTTCGATAGCTGACTTGATTTCTTCGATGGCGGTGTAGATGATGGAGTACAGTCGGATGTCGATTTGTTCGCGTTCAGCGATCTTACGCGCCTGCATTGTCGGGCGCACGTTGAAGCCCACGATGACGGCGTTGGATGCTGAGGCCAGCATGATGTCGGCTTCGCTGATGGCACCGACCGACTTGTGGATGATGTTGACCTGAACCTCTTCGGTTGAGAGTTTCAGCAACGAGTCGGACAGAGCTTCAACGGAGCCGTCAACGTCAGCTTTGACGATGATGTTGAGTTCCTTGAAGTCGCCGATGGCGATACGGCGGCCGATCTCGTCCAATGTGATATGTTTCTGTGTGCGGATGCCTTGTTCGCGCTGCAACTGCATACGGCGGCTTGCTATCGTCTTTACCTCGCGCTCATCGGTCATGACGTTGAAGTTGTCGCCGGCCTGAGGCGCTCCGTTGAGACCCAACAGCAGTAATGGTGTTGACGGGCCTGCCTCTTTGAGGGCTTGGTTACGCTCGTTGAACATGGCTTTGACCTTGCCGTATGTCGTTCCGGCGAGAACCATGTCGCCGACACGCAACGTGCCTTCCTGCACGAGAATCTTCGCCACATAGCCGCGGCCTTTGTCGAGCGCCGACTCGATGACCGTACCTTTCGCCAAACGGTTCGGGTTGCCTTTGAGTTCGAGCATCTCGGCCTCGAGAAGCACTTTTTCGAGAAGCTCGTCAACGCCGATACCTTGTTTTGCGGAGATTTCCTGTGACTGCACCTTGCCGCCCCATTCCTCAACGAGGATGTTCATGTCGGCGAGCTGGCGGTAAATCTTCTGCGGGTCAGCGGTTGGCTTGTCTATCTTGTTGATGGCGAAAACGATAGGCACGTTGGCTGCATGTGCGTGGTTGATGGCTTCGATTGTCTGAGGCATCACGTTGTCATCAGCCGCGATGACGATGATGGCGACGTCGGTGATCTTGGCACCGCGGGCACGCATGGCAGTGAATGCCTCGTGGCCAGGGGTGTCGAGGAACGTCACTTTCTTGCCTGAAGCTGTCTTGACCTCGTAAGCACCTATATGCTGTGTGATGCCGCCGGCTTCTCCTGCCACCACGTTGGTACTGCGGATGAAGTCAAGGAGCTTGGTCTTGCCGTGGTCAACGTGACCCATGACGGTGACGACAGGTGCTCTCGGCACGAGGTCCTCAGGGTTGTCAGGCTCGTCGCTCTCCGCGATGGCCTCCTGCACGTCGATGCTCGTGAACTCGATGCTGAAGCCGAACTCCTCCGCCACCACCTGAAGCACCTCGGCGTCAAGGCGTTGGTTGATGGAGACGAACATGCCGAGGTTCATGCATGTGGCGATGACCTTCGTCACAGGGATATTCATCATCGTGGCCAACTCGTTGGCGGTGACGAACTCTGTGACCTTGAGGATTTTCTTTTCCTCCATTTCGTGCATTCTTTCCTCCTCAAGCTCGTTCTGGATGTTATGACGTTTCTCGCGGCGGTGCTTCGATGTCTTCGACTTGCCGAGAGGGGAGAGGCGGGCTAACGTCTCTTTGATCTGGTTCTTTATTTCCTCGTCTGTGAGTTCTGTCTTCTCTTCGATTATCGGCTGTTTGCCTTTCTTGAAACGGTCGCGGTCTTTGTTACGGTTGTCGTTGCCAGGCTTGCCGCTTTGCGGCTTCCCGCCCTGACCTTGCGGTTTACCTTGCCCCTGTACCTTGCCCCCTTGCTTGTTGTTCTTTTGTTTTTCTTGGTTGATGACCTCGTTTGGGTTGACGGGGCCGTTGCCTATGCGTTTGCGTTTCTTTTTCTTGTCCTTCGAGAATTTGTCGTCACCCGATGAAGCGACAGGTTGCTTGCCTTTCGGCTTACGTTCCGTTGGAAGCTCAATCTTGTCGAGAATCTTCGGCCCTTCAAGTTTCTTCACCTTTGTCGGGATGAAGTTGACGGGGTTGTCGCTGTTGGCGGCTTGTGCGGCCTGAACCTTCGGGTCAACGGGTGCGGCTTGAACAGGCTTTTGTTGTGGCTGCACGGGTTTCTGCTGAGCTGGTTCCTGCGGCTTCGCCGGTTTCTGCTGAACAGGCTTCTGCTCCTGACGGTTCTCTGTCTTCTTGCCTTCATTTTTAGGTTGTCCGTTACCTTTCTTACTGTTGGCTTTCTTTTCATCAGGAAGGTCAATCTTGCCGACGACATTCAGTTTCACCGTTTCCGGAACAGTGCCCTGCTTCATCTTCTCCGCCTGTGGTTTTTCTTTCATCTCGGCGACGGGTTTCACTGTTTCCGGTTCGACTTCAGCTTTCACCTCATCCTTCGCTTCAACTTTCGACCCGGTTTTCACCTCATCTCTCACTTCTGTTTTTGGTTCGGCTTTAGCTGTCACAACTGGTGTCCCTGCGACAGGCTCTTTCTTCGTTTCAACAGCTGACGGTTCTTCTTTCGGGGCGGGTTTCTCCTCGTTGGCAGGTATGGTGTTGGTCTTGATGGTGACAATCTTGTCGCTGTCATCTTCATCAGCTGTCACCTTCACTTTTTCTTTCTTGCCAACGGTGATTGTCTCGCCCTTGAAGGTCATGTTGCTGAGCTGGTCAGCGTTTTTCTTGACTTCTTTCTCGCCTTGGTATTCCTTCACCACCAAGGCATATTGCTCCGCTGTGAGCTTGGTGTTCGGTGACGAATCAACGGCATGACCTTTCTTCGCGAGAAATTCCACAATTGTCGATGCGCCTACGTTAAACTCCTTGGCGGCTTTTGATAATCTGATGCTTTTTTCTTCGGACATAGAAATTTTTTTAAGTTTGTACTAAATCTTTTTCAACCTTAGCTATTGTTTTTCATTATGTTTCGATGATTTTAGTCATCGGCAAACTCTGCTTCGAGGATCTTGAACACTTCCTGAACTGTCTCGATTTCGAGGTCAGCGCGTGTGGCGACCTCTTCAGGAGTGTATGCGAGGACGTTCTTCGCCGTGTCGCAGCCCATGTTCCTAAGCGACTCGATGATCCAGCCGTCGATTTCGTCGGCGAACTCGTTGAGGTCAACGTCGTCTTCCATGTCAACCTCATCAGAGTTGCGATAGACGTCGATGTCGTAGCCTGTGAGACGGCCTGCGAGCTTGATGTTGTAGCCGCCTTTGCCGATGGCGAGGCTCACCTGGTCGTTTTCCATATATACCTCGGCGAGTTTCTTCGCGTCGTGTAGGACGATGGAGGTGATCTTCGCCGGACTCAAGGCTCTGGTGATGAACAGATCTGGCTTGTTCGTGTAGTTGATGACATCGATGTTCTCGCCGTGCAGCTCTCTCACGATGCCGTGGATGCGTGAGCCTTTCATGCCGACGCATGCGCCGACCGGGTCGATTCTGTCGTCGTATGACTCGACGGCGATTTTGGCTCTCTGACCCGGCTCGCGGACGATCTTACGGATGGTGATGAGGCCGTCGCTCACCTCCGGAACTTCCTGCTCGAACAGTCTCTGCAAGAATATCTCTGATGTCCTCGACAGTGTGATGACTGGTGAGCCGTTCTTGTTTTCGACCGACTTCACGATTGCGCGGATCGGGTCACCTTTCTTATATACGTCGGCAGGGATCTGCTCGATTTTCGGCAGAACCAGCTCGATGCCTTCCTCGTCAACGACGATGATTTCCTTGCGCCACGCCTGCGCGACCTCGGCGTTGATGATCTCGCCGACTTTGTCCTTGTATTTCAGGTAGATGTTCTCCTTCTCGTATTCCTGAATCTTGGCCTGGAGGTTCTGGCGGATCGCCAAAATCTCGCGGCGGCCAAATTCATGGTAGTTAGTGATCTCTGTCACTTCATCGCCAACCTCAAAGTCAGGCTCGATCTTGATGGCATCGGAATAGGCGATTTCCGCGAGGTCGTCTTCGACTTTGCCGTCTTCCACGACGGTGCGGTTGTGATATATCTCAAGGTCGCCCTTGTCGATGTTCACGATGATGTCGAAAAACTCGTCGCTGCCGTATTTCTTGGCGAGCATCGCCTTGAACACATCACTCAGGATGCGCATCATGGCTTCGCGGTCGATGTTCTTGAACTCCTTGAATTCGGAGAAGGTGTCGATTAAATTCAATGTTTCCATTTCTTAGAATTTTATGTATGGTCTTATTTCTTTGATTTCCTCAATTAAAATTGTCTCGTTGTCGTGATATAAGATCTTTATCAGTTTGCCGTATTTTTTCTGCTCCGCTTCCTGAACCTCAATCTGCAAATCACTGACACTGACGAGTTTATACATCTTCTTCACTCCATCGTTTTTTGTGATGAAAAGATTTTCGCCGATGTATTTCCCATACTGTCTCACGACCAAAAGCGGCTCGTCGATGCCAGCCGACGACACGCTCAGCTCAAAGTCCTCGGCATCTCTGTCGAGATGCTCCTCAATGTAACGACTCGCCTCAACGCAGTCGTCGATGGTCACCGAAGTGTCGGAGTCGATGTAAACCTCAATCACATCATCGCTGCTGACCGTCACATCGACGACGTAACGGTCCGTGCCTCTCAAGGCCTCCTCGGCCAAACTGATAATTTGTTCCTTTGTTATCATCTTACATTACAATAAAAAAACCCACTACTCCTGTAGCAGGTCTTCTCGATTAGTTGATGTTGTCGAGCAAGGATTCGAACCTTGACAGGCAGAACCAAAATCTGCAGTGCTGCCATTACACCACTCGACATCATTCTGTCAAAAAGCGCCGCAAAAGTACTAATTTTTTCGATATGTCGCGCTTTTTTGTCAAAAAAAATTATTGAACGCAATAATTTCAAAAAAACTGCATTTGCTTTTGAAAAAACATTACTTTTGCAAATTCTATATTCAGCGCGAATACAGAATTTTTTTGCTTATCAACTTTTTTATTTTATAAACTAAAACAAATGAGTTTCAAGAAGTTAAACAATATTGTGGCGTGGGGCGTCTTTCTGATTGCCAGCATCGTCTATTTCCTCACCATGGAGCCTACCGCGAGTTGGTGGGACTGCGGTGAGTACATTTCAACGGCGTTTAAGTTGCAGGTGGGGCATCCGCCAGGAGCACCTTTGTTCCAGCTGATAGGCCGTTTCTTCAGCCTTTTCGCTTTCGGTGACGTCACAAAAGTGGCGATGATGATTAACATCATGTCGTGCCTTTGCAGCAGCTTCACCATTTTCTTCCTGTATCTCACCATCTCGATGCTCGCCAAGAAAATATGGATGAAGGACGGCGGCAACTCCCCGAGAGTCAATCAGATAGGTGTGATGGCGGCCGCTGCGGTTGGAGCGTTGGCTTACACATTCACCGACTCATTCTGGTTCAACGCCGTCGAAGGTGAGGTCTATGCGATGTCGTCGTTCCTCACGGCGATAACGTTCTGGGCAATCCTGAAATGGGAGGAATCTGCTGATACTGAACGGCATTGGCGCTGGATAATATTCATAGCATACATCATAGGACTGTCGATAGGCGTCCACCTTCTGAACCTGCTCGCGATTCCGGCAATCGTGTATGTCGTGTATTTCAAAAAATATAGGTTCTCGTGGAAAGGTTTCTTCTGGTCAGGGGTTATCGCGGTGGCACTCGTCGGATTCATCCAGGTGCTTCTCATTCCTGCGATAGTTTCCCTTGCCGGAAAGTTTGAGTTGTTCTTTGTGAACACAATCGGGCTACCGTTTAACGCCGGCACGATAATCTATTTTGTGCTTGTCATCGCATTGATAGTCTGGGGCTTGTGGGTCACCGCAAAGAATAATCGTGCGGTGCTGAATGCCGCGATACTCTGTTTCATGTTCATCATGATTGGATATTCGTCGTTCTTCATGCTCGTGATTCGCGCAAACGCAAATACACCCATTAATGAAAATGAGCCGAAAGATGCCATCTCGATGCTTTCATACCTGAAACGTGAGCAATATGGCAGCTGGCCTATCATTTACGGCCCTTATTACACTGCCAAATATTATGATATGGAAGAGGGTGCGCCTATCTACGCGAAAGATCAGAAAAGCGGCAAGTATGTGGTCGTCGCCGAGAGCCAAGGCAACCCTGTGTATGACGAGAACGTCATGACTCTCTTCCCTCGTATGTGGAACGGTTCGAAGTCGCAGTATAGAAACGTCTATGAGCGTTATATCGACAAGTCGAAGATGCGCGTCACGACGCCGAAGACGCCCAACGGCACGCGGGAACGCGTCCTCGTCCCGACATTCGGTCAGAACCTGAAGTATTTCATTGACTATCAGTGCGGATGGATGTTCTGGCGTTACTTCATGTGGAACTTCGTCGGAAGGCAGAACGACACGGAGGGGCAGGGCGAGATTGAGAACGGCAACTGGGTCTGTGGCATCGACTTCATCGACAACGCGCGGCTCGGACGTCAGGACAACCTCCCGAGAAGCATGCAGAGCGCGGCTCATACCGAATATTATTTCCTGCCGCTTATTCTCGGACTCGTCGGACTGTTCTTCCAGATAAAACACGACCCGAAGAACTGCTGGATAGTGTTCCTGCTCTTCTTCATGACAGGCATCGCCATCATCATGTACCTCAACCAGACGCCGTATCAGCCGCGTGAACGCGACTACTCCTACGCCGGCTCGTTCTACGCCTTCGCGATATGGATCGGCTTCGGCGTCCTTGGGCTTCTCGATCTGCTCCAGAAAGTTGTCAATAATAAGAAAGTTGCTACGGCGGTTGTTACAGTCGCCTGTCTCGGACTGCCTGTCCTGATGGCGGCGCAAGGCTGGGAAGGACACAACCGTGCAGGCAAGACTTCGGCACGCGACTGGGGTAAGAACTATCTCACGCAACTGCCGGAAAACGCCGTGATTTTCACTCGTGGCGACAACGACACCTTCCCGCTCTGGTACGTTCAGGAGGTTGAAGGCTACCGCACTGACGTGCGCGTGTGTAACTTCATGCTTTCGTCAGGATATTGGTACGTCCATCAGATGGGTCGCAAGATATATGATTCAGAGAAACTCCCGCTTTCGCTGACACCGGCTCAATACGACAACGGCATCAACGAACAGATTATCATACAGGAGGTTTTGGATGGTCCTGTCGAGCTTAAGGATGTCATCGACTTCATCAAGAGCGACAACCCGCGCACCAAGGTCACCGACATGAACGGAAACAAATACAATTATCTTCCGACAAGGAAACTGAAACTGACAGTCGATAAGGAGAAAGTCATCGCTAACGGCATTGTGCCTGAGAACATGAAAGATGACATTGTTGATGAGATTGTGTGGACGATACCTTCGAAGACATACGCCATCTACAAGAACGAGCTGATGCTTCTCGACTTTATGGCCACCAACGACTGGTCGAGAGTCGTGTATTTCACGAGCTTGAGCGACATCGCCGACATACTCGGCATCGACAGGTACCTGCATCAGGAAGGTCCGTCATACCGTTTCATGCCTGTCCTCGCGAAGGAGTATTATAAAGGTGCGGGCGGTGTGTACATCGATGGCTCATACGACCTTCTCGTCAACAAGGCCAATTGGGGCAACCTCAACGACCCAGATGTCACTATCGATCCGGAAAGCACGCGTAACATTTTGTTTGTCAAGCAGGCGTATATGCGTCTCGCACAGGCTCTTGTCAACGACGGGCAGAATGAGAAGGCGGTCGAGACACTCGACAAGTGCCTCTATTTCTTCCCCGATGAGAAAATTCCGTACGACATTTACATGGCGTATTATCCCGACATCTACTATTCAGCCGGCGCGGTTGAGAAAGGTGACGAGATGGTGAACAAGATGGTCGCCAATGCGATGGAGAACCTTGAATATTACAAGTCGCTTGAACCGAGATTCATCGAGTATTACTCGGAGGAGATTCGCGACGAGCTGCGTATTATCAACCAAGTGCTTGAAGCTACGAAGAAAGCGAAACGCACCGAGCTGCGCGTCAATATCGAGAAGATGTTAGATGATGCGATTGCTGACTTCATGAGTGTGCTGTAGATATGTAATTTGTTGTGTTATTCCACGACAATTTCATCCATGAAGATCCATGAGTCGCTGCCTGCACCTGGTGTTCCGGCGGGAAGCACTCCCGGGTTTTCTATCACAACCCGCAGATATTTGGTTTTCACTCCTTTGAGATCCAATGTCTTGGTGAAAATGTTGTTGCCTGACATCGGCACTTTGTCATCGAATGTGAATGTCTTTACCCATGTGTCGGGCATGTCTGGGGTGATGTCAACAGGAAAGGCATAGACTGTCACTTTTGCCGGCATCATAATCCAGTCGAATGGGTTTGTCATAAAGTTGATTGTCAATGAGTTGATGACTTCCGCTTTGCCGAAGTCAAGTTCAATGTCGGCGTTGCAGCCGTAGAATCCCTGCCAATTGCCGTCTTTGTAGTTGTTGCTGCCAGTCACTCCGTTCAGGAGGGCATCGTCACCACCGCCGGAATATTCAGGGCGATAATTCCCCGCCGGGCTGTTCAATCTCTTCAAATGCCCGATACCTTTGTGATATAAGATTTCACGCTCCGAGACGACGCTGCCGCCGTTCTCGTCATAACTTGTCGCTTTTACGACACAAGAGCTGTTGATGGCAAGAGGTTCGGTGTAAAGTTGCGAGTTCCGGTCCGGCTCGCTGCCGTCGGTCGTGTAATAGATGTCTTTGTCGTTGAAGATGGTTTTCAAAGAGATGACGGGTGTCTCATCTTGTAACTCGTTGCTGATAAACACTTTCTTGTCGGTGTCATTGATGTCTTGGATGATTTTGTCAAAACGTGACTCCACGATGTCGCGTGAATAGGCGCGGCTTTCAGTGTCCCAAAGCCGACATGTCATATCTTTTAAAGTAGTAAGTTCTTTGGAAAAGTCGGTCATCGCTTTTTTCGTTTCGTTGGCATTTTCAATGTTAGGATTCTGTAATGTGTTGTAAATCTGTGCCTTCAAGATGTTCTTGCATTCTGTGACATAAATTCTGAACGATGCGGTAAGAGCGCAACGCAGAATGTCATCATCGTGATTCTTGTCATTAATAAGTTTTGAGATGTTTTTGTAAATATTGTAGCTTTTATCTTTTAATGACACGAATTTCGAGATGTTCTCTTTGCTGACCTGGTCAGGGTAAAACTCAAGCAGCGGTTTGTCAAGTTCGTCGAAAGTCATGTTTATCTCGTTGAGGTTGTAGAATGTCGCAACAGCTTCGTTGTTCTCTGTTTTTTTATTAAAATATTGAATTTCAAATAGTTTGTTGAAATTATCTTCATATTCCAATCCGGTTTTAGGATGCCAAGCTGTCTCTGCTGCCCAAATCATTGAATGCCAGGTGCTTGAGAACATCGATTCACCATAGTCGTCCCATGCGGTGTTCATCAGGCCTTTTGCGCCGCTTGCGTAGGCATCGCGTGCAAAGTTAGCAATGTTTTTCATATATGTCTGAATATCAGGGAAGACCGTGCTCCAGCAGTTTGCGCCTGTTGCGGCCCAGAACGTGTGTCCTGATTCTTTGAAAGGCCGTAACATCTCCGTGAAACTGTCGCTCGCGCCGTAGCTCCAGACCACAAACTGCATGTCTTCCGGCAGTTTGTCAATCATCGACGGGTTCTTTGCGATGATGTCGCCCCACATCATGACGGTCTTGCCGTGTTTTTTCAGAATGTCATACACCTTGTTTATATGTTCGCAATAAGCCTCGTCTTTGCCTACTTTTTCGATGTATTCCTTCGCTTTCCCCGAGCCAAGCCCTTCAGTCTCATCGCAATTGATGTTGAAATATTCCGATTCGTATGCCGGCGCGACTTCGCTGAAGACATCTTCCAGAAACTTGTATGTTTTCGGATTTGAAGGGTCAAAGTTGTTTCTTGTGTCACCTATTTCGTCATAATAATGCTGGATCATTAGCGTTTTTTCAGCGTGAGCGAAACATTGCTGGTTACCCATAAACTCAACGTAATATTGTTTTGCATAATCAGTCAACTCCTTGATTTCCTGTGCGGTAAGTCCGTCGGCGGGTGCGATGTCGGGATGGCTTTCAAGTTTGAAGACATGCTCGGTGTAAAGCTGGAAAAAGTTCATCTTATACGAAGCGAGTGTTCGTATTTCTTTTTTTATGAATTCGACAGTAGGAATCGGGCCTCGGCTAATGTCGTCCATCCAGCCGCGGTATTCGAGTGCCGGCCAGTCGGTGATAGTCATGCACGGAATCTCAAATTCTGATTTGTTTGTCGTAACATTTTGATATTTAATAATTTGGTTGAGACTTTGCCGAGCGTAAAACAGACCTTGCTCTGTCGTCGCCTGAAGAACTATTTTCCTTGGTGTTATCTTGATGATGTAAGCTTGACTCTCGTTCTCCTTTGCAGGAATGCTTCTGACGAGTTTTGTCTTGATTCGTTTTTCGTTTTTCAAGTAATCAGAATCCCATAAAAAGCAACCTTTTTGATATTCAACTTGTTGCGGTTCTGGGATGATGCCTGTCTCTTGCGAAAAAACGATTAATCCGATAAATAATATGACGGCTGTAAGTATTGGCTTTTTCATTCTCAAAATGTTTTAATTAAGATTTAATTTTAGTTGTATCTCTTTGACTTCTTTTTTCAGTTCGTTGATTGTGTCGAGCAGTTGCTGTTCTCTCGGAACATTCTTGTTTTCAGGTATTTGTGAACTGATGTAATGCACGAATTTCCACACTTCTTTCACTTCGCTCACGGAAATGTCAAAGTTGCTGTAAAGTGGATTCAGCGAGTGCATTGTGAGAAAACCTCGTTCGAGATGATTCTCAACGACTTTGAAAACGATACCGTCGTCTATCGTCAGTACGATGTATGCCTGGTTGTCGCGGATGTTGTGCCAGTCAACGACATACTCGCCGGTGACGTAAGATTTGTCGGGAATAGGCAGCATCGAGTCGCCGCTGATCTGGAAGGTGCGGTATTTCCTTTCCTTTGAGAGGAACGGCAACTGGAAGGTCGGAAGCACCTTGATGTATTCAGGGTCAGCGTAACCTGTTGTGTATCCGGCTTTTGCCTTCTCAGCGACAAGCTCGATGTTCTCATTGTTGTCGTTGTCAACGGTGGTGGCGAGGACGCGGATGTTGCTGCCCTTGAGATGAACGTCGTATCCGCGCTCGAGCTGGCTCAGCTGGTTCTCGCTGATTTGCGAAAGGTCCACCTTTATCAATGTGTCTATCGCAATGTTGAAGTATTTTGACAGTGCCATCAGTGCGTCGATGTTCGGTTCTGAGATTTCGTTTTCGTATCCGCTGAGTGTGGAACGCTTCATTCCGAGCGCAAAAGCAACGTCATCTTGAGTCCTTGAGCGTCTTTTTCTTAAGAATTTTATGTTGGTACTGAAGTACATAGCAATTTTTTTAACGCGTTTTGAAGTTGTGACTAATTTTTCGTCGTAAAATGTGATTAAAAACGCGTCAAAATTACATATAATTTTTGAATTGGAAACAAAAAAATGAAAAAAATTTTCAGATTGTGGAAATGATACGATTTACTTCAGTTTGCTCATAAACCTCTCAATGTCAACGATGAACCTCACGTGTTCGCCTTCGCCGATGACACCGTTGTCGTCTTCAGCCGAAACCTTGAATGTGAGTTTCCTTCCGTCGATTTCCTTGAGCACGGCAGTCGCCCTGACTTTCGCGCCGAGTTTTGACGGCTTGATGTGTGTCGTGTTGATGAGGCTTCCGACCGTTGTGCAGCCTTCCGGCAGGTCGTTCCCGACGGCGGTCATCGCCGCGTTCTCCATGAGTCCCACCATTGCAGGAGTGGCGAAGACATCAATGCCGCCGCTTCCGTATCTGCGCGCCGTGTTTGAATCCGATACTGTTGTCTCGCTTGTGTGTGATAATCCGATGGTCAGCATATTTTTAATTTTTTGCAAACTTACATAAAAATTTTGGATTTTTAGGCCGGTTAATAAAAAAAATCAAGG
>CALBNV010000091.1 GCA_937896895.1 uncultured Bacteroidales bacterium
TAATGAAAATACCAACATAAGAGTTAATTTAACATAAGGTTGCGGTCAGTTTTGGTCACCTTGGTGTTGATTTGGTCACTTTTGGTCACCTTTTGCGGTGGCTATTCACACCACAGGAACACCTTGTCTACCACTGTCAAAGTCAATCACTTAAACTAGTTAAAACAGCTCACAGCAGCCACCAATATATTTACCCTCGTCCGGGGCACAAGGCAAACCCATAAGTAGTTGATTATCAATACTTATGGGTTTCTTGTTTTTAGACAATCCCAATTTTGGACACATTTGGACACAAAAAAAGTTCTCCCCTTGCAGAGAGACCTTCTTCATATCACAACACTATATACCTGGAAAATCCTACAACGTTTGTGTCACTTTGTGTTAAGACACTAGTCCTTCAGACATCCGATAGGTACAACAAATACTCCGTCCGGACGTCGGTATGCATATTGTCCGACTCCAATAAGTACCATCAGGAATGAAGGAGCCTTCATCTTATCTGTGTCAACTTTACCAGCTAGACTCTTTAAGGTCTCAGCACCTTTCTCTATATTGTCCTTACCTCCAAGTTTAATCTCAATAAGTCCATAATCGCCGTTTCTTCGGTGTAGGACTGCATCGCATTCCAATCCAGAGGAATCTCGGTAGTGGTATAGGTCTCCGCTGAGTGCATCTGCATAAGTGCGTAGGTCTCTAACAGCCATTGACTCAAAATATAAACCGAATGTTCGCAGATCATTAATCAGGTCTTTCGGCCCTAATGATAATGCAGAAGTCGCAATGCTAGGATCGACAAAATACCTAGTATCAGATGACTGTATGGCTGATTTGCTTCTTAGGTTAGGATTCCAGGCAGGCATGTCTTCCACAACAAAAAGTTTCTTCAGAACATCCACATAATCAGAGATCGTCTCGTATGAAATATCAGCATTGTCGTTTTCCTTGATGTCATTGCTCATTTTCGATAAACTTGTCGCTGTGCCTGTGTTTCTGGCATACGAACGCATCAGCAGGCGGGCGCGTTCACTGTTTCTGCGAACCTCATCAACTCTATGAATATCAACCTTATATATTGCTTCATAGTAATCACGGGCCTGGTCAAGTGCAATCTCGCCTTTGAGGAATGTCGCCTGAGGCCATCCTCCACGGCACAAAAGGAAGGCAATTTTTTCCAACTCTAAACTATTCTCCTGTGGCTCAATATCCTTTCCTTCAAACAAATCTGCAAGGCTGACGCTGCCAGTACTTTCTCCCGACTCCCACAAACTCATCGTGCGCATGTTTATCCAACCGAAACGTCCGGTACCACTGTGGCGACGTTTCTCCTCTTTCACCGGAACACTGCTGCCTGTGAGTATGAACTGACCAAAATCATTACGTTTGTCAACCTCTGAGCGAACCATATCCCACAATTCAGGTATCGTCTGCCATTCGTCAATCAGTAACGGACTGCCACCTGCCAGCAATTTCTTTGGCATTACTTGAATAACCTCAAGCGCATTTGCCAACACCGCAGCATCACCTAAGTCAAGCAAACTGGCAGCAACCTGCTTCGCCGTGGTAGTCTTGCCGCACCATTTAGGGCCCTGTACAAGCACAGCTCCCTTGCCTTGCAACTTACGTCTGAGCATGCTGTCCGCAATTCTGTTTTTATATCTTTTTGTCATATAAAAAATATTATTCCGCAACTTTTGGATGATTCACTCCGCAACTTTTGAATGTTTTACTCCGCAACTTTTTGATAATTCACTCCGCAACTTTTGGATTTTTAATCTAAAACCATTGCCAAAAACATTCCGATTTGTTATACCATTCAATAACTAACACATTGTAACACTGATATTTACGCCATAATAAGCCCACCACATCAATATTTGATTGCAGCAAAATCAATTGTTGATGCAAAGTTAATTAATTTTTTAAAAACAGCAATAAATTTGATGGAAAATTTCCCGAAACTAAATCGACTGCCGAACAATCGAGGAATGAGGCAGAAATATGACTGAAAAATATTTACTTTTGCAGTCTTCCTACGGCCTCCCTAAACTTAAATCTGCATTAACCCACCTAAAAAGCATCGATCAGAATCAACATAAATCAGGCAGGCGCACCACACTTATTTCACCCACGTCTGCGACCTGCCGAGCCAGCCCCTTTTGTCGATGGAGCCGCGCAGAGTGATGGTGTTGTCCTTTGCATTGTAAGTGATTTTCCCGTAATACGTCTTGCCCGAATCCGGCTCGAAACACGTGCCGCCTTTAAGCACGCCGTCATCGTCTTTCATGTCTTTTATGATAATCAGCCCGACATACTGCGGGTCGAAAAGCTCCTGCCCCTGATAATAGACATGTGTCAACTTGCCGTAATACAACCCGTTCGTCTCATCCTGATAGAAAAGCACAACGCCTTTCGTCTCGCCGGTCTTGTCATCGACAGTTCGCCATTCACCTAAAATCTTCTCAACCTGCGCATTGGAAACCAACGTGACAAGCAAAAACATTGCTGTAAGCAGCACCTTCTTCATATTTTTATTCCTTAATTTAAAATTTATAACCCATACGCCGAATCTGTGACGGCTCGTGTTCTTTTAGCCTGAAGAACATCTTGACTGTCATTCCAGAAAATCCTGAAATCTCCGGCATTATGTTAAATTTTTAACGCTGCAAAAATAAAAAAAATTCCATTTGGCTGTTGAAAATAAAAAATGTTTATAAAAAAGTATTGGTGTCCGATAAAATTATAACTGAAATAGTGGAAAAATTGCTGATTCATGGGTCATCGCAGCTGCAAAACACCACTTTGCCCTTGAAATGTTCTTTATAATACTTTAATTCGTTTTCAACATCGACAAGTTGTGTGTAGAACTCGTCTTTTTTGGCATTTTTCACCTGATTGGGGTTTTTGTTTGCCATTTGATTGATATTTTTGTTGTCTGGTGGGCTTCGTTGAACGCGAAATAGCAGCTAATGCGTTAATTTATAATATGTTATCAAAAATTTTCTATTTTGTAATAAAAAGTCTTTCAATAGTTCTTCGTAATGATCTTGCTCATTTTTCTTTTGAATGTGAATGACCGCTGTGCGTTATGCCTTTTTATATATCCAGTCCCGGCGCGTCAACGTTGAGCATGTTGAACAGGTCGTCGATGCCCATCTCGTCGAGTGTCCTCTGGATGAAAGGCGCGTGCGTGCCGTCGGCGTGTTCGTAGCCGTCATTCTGTATCTCGTTCATTAAGAAGTCGTTGAGTTTCTCGAAGATGTCGGGTGTCATATCCCAATGGAAATATCGGTCGCTGTCGGTGAAGAAGTCGAAGATGTCCTTGCCGTGCTCCTTGCGCACGCCGTGGAAGTTGTCGGTCACGATGAAGCGCCGCATCCCGAACTGATAGAGGTCGGTGATAAGCTCGCACTCGTCCTGCAACGAGAGCGAACACACCCCGTTGTCGTTGATCTTAAACTTGCCGCCGATGCGCGGTCGATGTGTCTCGTAATAAAAATCCTCTGCTTTCAGCGCGTCAGCCTTGCTCGGAAAACGCATGTAAAAATCGTAAAACTTGTGATCCACGGTAAAATTATTTTTTTGAAGCGCAAAAATACAAAAAAAACGCCTTGTGTGGATTTTTTTTATAATTTTACGCGTTAAAATATTTATGGACGATGAAAAGATTTTTGTTGGTTGTAATAATTGCAACATTTACATTCTCAACACTTTACGCTGGAAACATTGATACAAGAAAGGCACAGCGCATCGGCGAGAAATTCATGAAGGAAAGCACTTCGTTCAGAAATCGGAGCGTTTCTTCGGAACTTGTTTACACTTATTCAGACGCTGAAGGTACACCTTATATATATATCTTCAACGTCGGCGGGTCGGGCTTCGTCGCCGTCTCCGCCGAAGACCGCGTGAAGCCGATCCTCGCTTATTCAACGGAAGGGACGTTCAGCGCGGAAGACATCGCCCCGGCCTTTAATCTTACTGTCAAAAGCTATACCGATGACATTCAATATATTAGGGAAAACGATATTGAGTGTCTGGCCGACATCGCCGATGAATGGATGCGCGTCGAGAAGACCGGACGCGTGAAGGCTGTCCGCAATACGCGCACCGTGCCGATCCTGCTTGAGACGCTGTGGAATCAGAATTACCCATACAACGCGCTCTGCCCGGAAGACGACGGCGGCAACGGCGGACACGTCTATGCCGGATGCGTCGCCACGGCGATGGCGCAGGTGATGAAATATTTCAACCATCCCGTGCAAGGCACTGGCTCTCATTCATATACGCCTGGCGGTTGGGGATATCCTTATTACCCGACTCAGACCGCGAATTTCGGCGAGACCTTCTACAACTTCGAGCGTATGCCCATGCAACTCGACTCGACAAGCACCGAAGAGGATATTTTCTACATCGCCCAGCTGCAATGGCACTGCGGCGTCGGCGTGGAGATGATGTACGGCCCCGACGGCAGCGGCGCCTATTCTGAGGACGTGCCGAATGTAATCGGCAGCTATTTCGGCTACAACCCGGATGCGGAAGTCCTTTACAAAGACTGGTACTGGAAAGATGACTTCAGCGATATGCTCAAGAGTGAGCTCGACCTCGGACGCCCATTGTATTATTCAGGTCAGGACGATGGTGGCGGCGGCGGGCATGCCTTCGTGTGCGACGGCTATGACGAAAACGACTTCTTCCATTTCAACTGGGGCTGGGACGGAAAAGACAACGCCTGGTGCGCGATGGGCGCACTCAACACAACAAAATATGCTTTCAACACTTACAACTCCGTAGTTCAGGGTTTCTATCCTGTTGACGATGAATATTACCAGCGTCCCGCTAAGGTCGTTGATATGGAACTTGTTGAAAACGAGACGGATGCAGCTGGCAGTTTCTCGGTCACTGTGAATTGGAAAAATCCGGCGGAGAACATGCTTGGCGAAAGTCTCGGACAGATTGACAGCGTCATCGTCAGGAGAGACTTCGAGACCGTAGCATGTTTTACTAATGCAACAGCCGGCGAATCAATGAGTTATACAGATGAACTTGATAAAGACGGCAACTATGAGTATTCGGTTCTCGTTCATAATCAATACGGTTACAGCATTCCGGTCTATCAGAGAATCATGGTCGGCCCGAAATGCGACCTTGTCTTTGAGTTGAACGATGAAGGCGGCGACGGCTGGAAGGGCGGCTCGGTCTCGATTGCGAGAGACGGCGTGCGCATCGCGAAGATCACGTTGGAGGAAGGCTCTTCGGAGACGCGTGTCGTCCCGATGCTTCAGGGCGACCTCACCTTCATCTGGAACAAGGCATGGTTCAGCGGAGACTATTACACCGAAGACGAAATCTCCTTTAATATATACAACGCTGACGACGAGCTGCTGTTCTCATCGCCCGACTCGCTGATAGTGGGCCGTCTGTTCGACTACACGAATATGTGTCATGATACGACGTCTGTCGGAGAGATTCAGCATGGTTCAACTGCTCTTAATGTCTTCCCGAATCCTGTCAGGAACCAGATGACGGTTTCCGCCAAGGGAATGAATAACATTAAAGTATATAACATTGTAGGTCAGGAAGTTATGAATGTTTCTGTCAAGGAAGACGAGATTACACTTGATACGGATGGTTTTGCCAGCGGAGTGTATTTTGTCTCTGTTGAAACTGCTAATGGCATGATTTCCAAGAAGATAATAATAAATAACAACTAAACACTAAAAAAAATGAGAAGATTTTTACTGACAGTCGTTGCCCTGCTCGTTTTTGCGGGACAGATGTTTGCGGCTCCGGTGGATGTCGCGACGGCGAAGAAACTCGGAGTGAGCTATTTGAAAAACAATGTGGCATCTGCAAAGTCCATCACTGATGTTGAACATGTTTACACGGTGTCGGGCGACAACGGCGTGCCGAGCCTTTATGTTTTCAACTATGAAAACGGTTTTGTGATCGTCGCGGCCGACGACCGCGCTTACCCGATTCTCGCATATTCGGAAGAGAACATTTTCGATGTGAATCACCTTCCTGACGGTTTGGTCTATTATCTTGGCCATTACAGCGATGAGATTCAGTATGCCATTGAAAATGATTTTGTTGCGGAAGATGAGATAGCCGAACAGTGGGAGCTTCTCCGCACCGAAGGCATCACATCGAGAACAAGGATGGACCGTGTTGTGGATCCACTTGTCACCACAAACTGGGATCAGGACTATCCTTATAACTACTATGCTCCCGCTCATAATCAAGGTCCTGGAGGCCGCTGCTATGCCGGCTGTGTCGCCACATCGATGAGTCAGGTTATGAGGTTCTGGAGCTGGCCCGACCAGGGTGTCGGCGAACACTCGTACAACACAAGCACTGTCGGCGGAACGTTGTCGGCGAACTTCGGCGAGACGACATACAACTGGAGCAACATGCCTAACACCATCCCGAGCGGCAGCCCGCAGGCGATAGCACTCCTCATGTACCACTGCGGCGTGTCGGTCGATATGGACTTCAATTACATTGGCAGCGGTTCGCAGACATACAAGGTCGTTGATGCTGCGAAAACATATTTCAAGTATTGCTCCGCAACGGAGATTCTCTCGCGTGAGTTATATACGAAGACAGCCTGGGAGGACATCCTGATTGAGCAGTTCGACCACGGATATCCGGCGGTTTATGCGGGCACCGACGAACAGATGGGGCACGCGTTCAACTGCGACGGCTACGATGCACAGCGCAAGTTTCACTTCAACTGGGGCTGGAGCGGCTGGTGCAACGGCTTCTTCGCAATCGACGCGTTGAACACACTGAACGGAACATTCAACCTCAACCAGAGAGTAATCGTGAACATGATTCCGGATTACATCTACAATGCTCTCGTCCCTGCAGCTGAGAATGTTGAAATTGCAATTGAAAACACAATGGCAAAGATTGGTGTCGTGACATTCACCGTCCCTGCAACATCAATGTCGGGCGACCCGCTGACATCAATTGAAAAGATGGAATTGAAACGTAACAATCTTGTTGTCAAGACTTTCAACAATCCCACACCGGGTGAGACATTGACTTATGAAGACGAGGTGAGTAACTTTGGTGCATACGAATATTCAATTTGCGGATATAACAACAACTACCGTGGCGAAACGTCAAAATTGTCAGTGATCTACGGCCCGAACTGCACGTGGAAATTCACGTTGACATGCGGCGACTTCCAGGGCTGGAACACAGGTGCTGTTCAAGTCGTGGCCGACAACGGCGCAGTGATTGGAGAGTTCACGAACCCCAACTCATCACCATCGAGCCAGAAGTTCCAGATGCCTGAAGGCAGCTTCTCTCTGAAATGGGTCGAACCGAACACACCAATCAACACACTGTCAATAAAACTTAAGAACTCGGCAAACCAAGAAGTTTACAGCTACTCTGGCGCTTCGTCAGGGCTTAACGGCACGCTCTACACCGGCAGCAATGACTGCGAAGGCTGCACGTCGCCAACCGACCTCGCCGGCGAATACAGCTATCAGGACGGCCATAATGGAGCACTCATCTCATGGAATTGCACTTACGACCCGCAGAAATATAAAGTCTATAGGAGCAATGACGGTATTGAATATCAAGAAATTGCAACAGTTGAAAATACCGAACACCAGTATTTCGACGCTTCCGGCAACGGGACATTCTACTATCGGGTGACTGCTTACAATTCATATTGCGAGTCAACGCCAGCCCTGACATCTGATGACAAAGACTTCATCATGGTCAACGTGCTTTCTGTCGAAGAGAACTCAATCAACGCACGAATCTATCCCAATCCGACAAACGGCGTTATCGTGATTGAAGCCGAGCTGATTGACAATGTCTCAGTATTCAATGTCGTCGGACAGAAAGTTTTTGAGCAGAATATTGCTGAAAACCAACATGTTATTGACATGAAACAGTTCGGGAACGGCATCTATATGATCAGAATTGAGACGGCAAACGGCTCGATGAAACAGAAAATCTCCGTTATCGACTAACATCATTTTCCAAAATACGAAAGGACGGTTCTCACGCCGTCCTTTTTTATTGATAAAAATGTGAATTAAATAGATGAAGTTACATATTTTTTTTATAAATTTGCACGTTTTATTTTTTTGAGAAATTTATCAAAGTAATAATAAACCAAATTACAACAAAAGATGAAAAAGTTCTTATTATCAGTTGTTGCCGTGATGCTCGGATTCGGGACGATGTTCGCAAATCCTGTAAGCATGGAGACGGCCATGTCATTGGGACAGAAATTTGTCCTTGCAAATTTTGAAAACACAAACAATGCTGAGTTACAGCTTGTTACCACAGTCACTTCAGATAACGGCGAAGCTTGTTTCTACGTTTTTAACGTTGGTGACAATGCATTCGTGATTGTTTCTGCGACAGACAACGTGCATCCGATTCTCGCTTATTCGGAGGAAAGCGCATTCAGCACAAGCAACAAGTATAACGGTGCGATGTACATGCTTGAAACCTATAAGGAAAGCATCAGCTACGCCATCAGAGAGCAGGTTGCGGCATTACCGGAGATAGAAAAAGAATGGGCGATGCTTGAGAAGACAGGCAAGCTCAGCGACAGAAGAGCGGAGAAGGTGGGTCCTCTCTGCGTCACGAAATGGAATCAGGACAGCCCGTATAACTTGTATGCGCCGGCCGACGCCTATGGTCCGAGCGGAAGAGCTTACGCCGGCTGCGTCGCGACGGCAATGAGCCAGATTATGAAGTTCTGGAATGCTCCGCTTCACGGTGAAGGCTCGCATTCATATTATACAAAGACACATCATCATCACTTGTCAGTTGACTTCTCGTCAGCGACATACGAGTGGGATAAGATGCCTACGACATTAAACAACGCCACGCAGGAACAGATTGAAGCCGTCGCATTGCTCATGTATCACTGCGGCGTTGCTGTTGACATGGACTATGACGGCGAGAAAGGCAGCGGAGCTTATTCTGAAGACGTTCCAGACAGAATGAAGAGCTTTTTCGACTATGACTATTGCATTCGCAGGCCAAGAGCAAACTATCCTGTTGATACATGGAATCAGATGTTGAGGACAGATCTGGACCTCGGTCGCCCGGTCTATTACGGCGGTCAAAGCATAAACGGCGACGGCGGTCATGCTTTCGTATGTGACGGCTATGATGAAAACGACCTCATGCACTTCAACTTCGGTTGGAGCGGTTCTGGCGACGGATGGTTCCTCGTCGATGCCATAGAGTTCTCTGTCTCTGCGGCGGCAATCTTTAATTTCGTGCCTTCCAATGTCTATGAGAACACCGTTCAGGCTCCGACAAACTTCACCGTCGAGAGAGGCAGCGAGACGGCACTTTCCGCCACGTTGTCATGGAAAAACCCCAACAAGAACATGTCTGATGTAGCCATCTCCTCTATCGACGCCATCATCATTGAGAGAAATGGTGTCGTCATCGCAGAACTTCCCGGCCAGACTGTTGGTGAGAACGTCACATATATAGACGAGAACGTCCCTTGCTACAGCACTTTCACTTATGACATATATGCAATGAAAGACGGTGTCCGCGGCAACTACGCTGAAGCTTCAGAACAGTTCGGTCCTACAAAAACATGGAAGTTCATCCTTACCGCATCTTCAATGCAGGGCTGGTGCGGCGGCTCAATTAAATGCTTCGATGCTGCAAACAATATGTTCAACAAAGTCACCACGACGAACAGCACACCTGCAACAATGAACGTTGAGGTTCCTTTCGGACATGATGTGTATTTCGTTTGGAAAAAAGGCACTTCAACAGATGGCAACATGTCGGTCAAGATTAAGAATGAAGACGGCGATGTCCTGTATGAGTATTCAGGCACAATGGCTGACCTTGCAGAAGGTGTGATTTTCAAGACCAAGAACAACGGCAGCGGCACTCCTTCCGCGCCAGTTCCTTCAAACATCAATGCCGAGATGGTTGGTGCTGACATCGTGGTCACATGGAGCGGCGAGGCGGCACAGTACGGTTTCAACGTCTATCGTAACGAGGAACTCTATGCTCTCGTGAAATCAGGCAATGAGTTCGTCGATGTTGCACCAGAAATCGGCGGCTATTGCTACTATGTCTGCAATTTCGGCACTGACGGAGAGAGTGCAAGCACATACGATGCCTGCGCATCGGCAGGTGAAGGATGCAATCCTGCAACGGAACTTTGGTATTATGCGCAGGAAAACCTCAAGCCGGTCATAACATGGACAAAACCAGTCGAGACAACACAGAGCCTTAGCGGCTATTATGTCATGAGAAAAGATGGCGATGACGGTGAATACGAACAAGTTAAGATCTTAGGCCCGAACAAGGTTGAATACAAAGAAAGCTCGACGCTCGAACTTGGAACATATTACAGCTACAAAATCATTGCCTACTATCAGGACATAGACTGCAAGGCGGCACCTGCAAAGGCGAAATATGGCAACGAGTTCTTTGTCAGATACCATTATTCACAGGAAGGTGTTGAAGAAAACGCCACGACAACAATCAACGTGTATCCAAATCCTGCCAAGGATGTCCTGACAGTGAAGGCCGGGAACATCAGCAATGTCTCGATTTACAGCTTAGTCGGCCAGAGGATATACTCTGAGGATGTCGATTCTGATGAGCTCGTGATCAACATGAGCGACTTTGAAGCCGGAATGTACGTTGTCCGCGTTGTGGCCGACGGCACCGAGATGGTGAAGAAGATCTCAGTCATCCGCTAATTCAGCGAGACGCAACAAAAAAAATCCTCGTCACATCGTGGCGAGGATTTTTTGTTGAATATCTGCCTTCGTTACTTCCTCTCCCAAGTCTCAAACCTGTATTCGCAATCTATTTGCGGGTCGTTGTCGATGACCTGCAACTCGGTCAGCTCCCACTCGTCGAAGTTCACGATAGGGAAGAATGTGTCGGCCTCGAACTTCTTGTCGATTTTCGTCAGATACAACTTGTCGGCCATTGGCAGGAATTGCTCGTAGATTATGCCGCCGCCGATAACGAAAACATTCTCTTCGTTGAACACTAATTTCATGGCATCCAGAATTGAATTTGCGACTTCGAAGCCTTCCGGAGTGTCTTTCAGATGACTGGAAATGATGATGTTGCGTCGTTTGGGCAGAGCTTTTCTGCCAGGCAGTGAGGCGTAGGTGTTGTATCCCATCAGGACGCAGCCACCTGTGGTTACTTCCTTGAAATGTTTAAGGTCGTTCGAGAGATGCCAGATGAGATCGCCTCCCTTGCCGATGGCACGGTTCTTCGCCACGGCTGCTATTATCGATATTGTTGGCTTCATTAGTAGATGTTAAGTTGTTTTAGTTGTTTAGTCATTTCGAGCATGGTCTGAAATGTAATCAAACAGACACCTCTGCTTTGATGGCGTCGTGCGGGTTGTAACTCTCCAAAGTAAAATCCTCGTATTTGAAATCGAACAGGCTTTTCACCTCGGGGTTCAGTCTCATTGTCGGCAACGGCCTCGGTTCGCGCGTAAGTTGCAGCTTCACCTGCTCAACATGATTGTTGTAGATGTGCACGTCGCCGAAGGTGTGGACAAAGTCGCCGGGCTCAAGACCGCATACCTGCGCCATCATCATCGTTAGCAATGAGTATGACGCGATGTTGAACGGCACGCCTAAGAAAACGTCGGCTGAGCGTTGGTAAAGCTGGCATGAGAGTCTCCCGTCGGCGACGTAGAACTGGAAGAAAGCGTGGCATGGCGGGAGAGCTGCCTTGCCTGCGGCGACGTTCTTCGAGAAGTCTTTCTCGTGCTCGTCGGGCAGGACGCTCGGATTCCATGCTGTCACTATGTGACGGCGGCTGTTGGGGTTGCCTTTGATGCTGTCGATGACGTCCTGGATCTGGTCGATGCCTTCACCGTTCCAGTTACGCCACTGTGCTCCATAGACCGGCCCGAGGTCGCCGTTCGCGTCGGCCCATTCGTCCCAAATACTCACCTTGTGGTCGTGCAGATATTTGATGTTTGTGTCGCCGCTGATTAACCATAGAAGTTCGTAAATGATTGATTTCAAATGAACTTTCTTTGTGGTGACGAGTGGAAAGCCTTCAGAAAGGTCAAAACGCATCTGATAGCCGAAGATGCTCTTCGTGCCTGTGCCGGTGCGGTCACCTTTCTGAACGCCTTTGTCCAATATCGTTTGAAGCAAGTCTAAATATTGTCTCATTTTGCCGCTTCAGTGTTGTGCTTGTATTTGAAAACTATCGCGAACAATATGCCGACGATGAGTGCGAAGGCCGCGAAGATATACCATGCCGTGCTCCAGCCGGCCATCAGCTGGTTGAAATCCTGGATACCATCGGTGTATTTGTTCACCACCCAGCCTGCACAGAATGAGCCGATTGTGGCGCCGAAGCCGTTGGTCATCATCATGAAAACGCCCTGCGCACTGTTGCGAATGCTTACATCGGTGTTCTGGTCAACGAAGAGCGAGCCGCTGATGTTGTAGAAGTCGAAGGCCACGCCGTAAACAATCATTGAGAGGATGAACAAGACGAGGCCGAAACCTGTCGGGCTGCCGGCGCCGAGGAGCGCGAAACGCAGGAACCATGCCACGAAGGCTATGATCATCACTTTCTTGATGCCGAACTTGCGCAGGAAGAACGGGATTAAAAGAATGCAAAGTGTTTCAGAGACTTGCGAGATGGATGACAGGAACACGTTGTTTTTGACGGCGAAGGTGTCGGCGAACTGTTCGCTGCTGCCGAAAGCATCGAGGAATGGGGTGCAGAACCCGTTTGTCACTTGCAGGCACATCCCGAGAAGGAATGAGAAGATGAAGAACACGCACATCTTGGAGTCCTTGAACAGGGTGAATGCACGCAGCCCCATCGCATCGACGAACGACTTGCCGCCGGCTTTGTTTGTCGGACATTCCGGCAAGGTAAATGCGTAGAAACCGAGGATGAGACTCCATGCGGCGGAGACGAACAGCTGCATGTAGCTGTCTTTGAATCCTGTGAAGTTCACGATCCACATAGAGATGATGAAACCCACAGTGCCGAACACCCTGATTGGCGGATATGCTTTCACGGAGTCGAGCCCGGCTTTTGCCAGTGCGTTGTAAGACACGGAGTTGCCTAACGCAATCGTTGGCATGAAGAATGCTACGCTGAGGGCGTACCACGGGAATATCTGACCAAAGGTGATGTTGTCGTGGGTCATGCCCATGAAACCGGCCATGCCGATGAAAACGGCTGAAAGCAGATGGCAGATGCCCAGCAGTTTCTGCGCTGGGACCCAACGGTCGGCGACGATACCCATCAACGCCGGCATGAAAAGTGAGACGATGCCCTGAATCGCGTAGAACGAGCCGATTTGCGAGCCCATGCCGACACGTCCGAGATAAACACCAAGTGAACACAGATAAGCCCCCCATGCAGCGAAGATGAGGAAGTTCATCACGATTAAACGGAATTTGATACCTTTCATTTTGTAAAATCTTTTACCTTTTAAATAATATACGTTTATTTATTCTCTTTCATCTTTATTTCGTCCCTGAGCATGGACGCGAGTTCGTAGTCCTCTTCCTCGACGGCCTTGGCCATCATCTCTTTCAACTCTTCGACGCTGCGCACCGGATTGGCTTTTGTGCTGTCATTGCCATCGCCTTCTACAAGGTCATCCATCATAAGCCCCGCTTCGTTCATGACATCCTCGGTCGTGAAAATCGGACAGCCGAACCTTAAGGCCAATGCGACGGAATCGGACGTCCTCGCATCGAAAACAGAGGTTTCGCCGTCTTTCTCACAGACTATTTGCGAGAAGAAGATGCCTTCATTGAAGTGATCTATCACCACTTCTTTCGCCTTTATTCCGTAATTTTCGGCGAAGGTCTTGAAAAGATCATGTGTCAGTGGCCTTCTGCTGCGCTGGTTTTCCAATGCTATCGCAATCGACTGAGCCTCAACGCTTCCGATGATTATGGGGAGTTTCAAACCTGTGTTTTTGTCTCCTAAAATAAGCGCATACGCGCCACTTTGCGAGTGCGAACACGTCAATCCGATTACGTCAAGTCCAATCTTTTTCATTTTACAAAAGTAGAGAAAAATGTGATATGGGAATCGTCTGAAATAAATTTTTGTAAAAATTAATTTTTTTGGTTGATTGAAAAAGTTTTTTTCGGAAATTTGCACCCTAAACGAAAAACGAAAAATTCAAATAAATTCAAATTATTAATAACTCAAATTTTACCGTATGGAAAATGTAATTTACTTGGTTCTCGCGGCTTCTGTATTGGCCTTGGGATTTGCATTCTTCTTTTACAAGAGGATGCTGAAGGCTGACGAGGGAACAGACTTGATGAAAAAAATCGCATTGTACGTAAGAAGAGGTGCAATGGCTTATCTGAAACAGCAATATAAGGTGGTGATCATCGTGTTCATCATCTTGGCCGCCATTTTCGGTGTGATGTCGATATTCGGCCTTCAGAACGGCTGGGTGTGGTTCGCATTCCTCACCGGCGGTTTCTTCTCGGGTTTGGCTGGTTTCTTCGGAATGAAGACGGCCACCTACGCCTCGGCACGCACAGCCAACGCGGCACGTAAGTCGTTGAATGACGGCCTTCAGGTCGCATTCCGCTCCGGCGCAGTCATGGGCCTCACCGTTGTCGGCCTCGCATTGCTCGACATCAGCGTGTGGTTCCTGGTTCTTGACCATTTCATCCCGGCAGAAAATCACCTTATCATAATTACAACGACAATGTTGACATTCGGCATGGGCGCTTCGACACAGGCTCTGTTCGCGCGTGTGGGCGGCGGCATCTACACCAAGGCCGCTGACGTCGGTGCCGACCTCGTCGGTAAGACAGAGTACAACATCCCTGAAGACGACCCGCGCAACCCCGCGACAATCGCTGATAACGTCGGTGACAACGTCGGTGACGTCGCCGGCATGGGTGCCGACCTTTATGAGTCATACGCCGGTTCAATCCTCGCGACAGCGGCTCTCGGCGCATCAGCTTTCGCGGCAAACCAGGCAATGCAGCTCAAGGCCGTGTTCGCCCCTATGCTCATCGCGGCGGTCGGCGTGCTGCTCTCGCTCATCGGTATTTTCTTGGTCAAGACAAAGGAAGGCGCTGGCATGAAACAGCTTCTTGGCGCTTTGAGCCGCGGTACTAACACGAGTTCAGTGCTTATTGCAATCGCCACATTCGTAATCTTCTGGGCACTCGGAATAGAAAACTGGGTCGGCATCTCATTCTCTGTCGTCGTCGGCCTTCTCGCTGGCGTGATCATCGGAAAATCAACGGAATACTATACGTCACAGACTTTCAAGCCGACTCAGAAAGTCGCTGAAAGCTCAAAGACAGGCCCGGCTACAGTCATCATCTCCGGCCTCGGCCTCGGAATGCTTTCGACAGCAATCCCGGTTGTGACGGTCGGCGTGGCAATCATCCTCGCTTACCTTTGCGCGAACGGCTTCAACGTTGAGTTCAACGCTGCCAACCTTTCAATGGGTCTCTATGGCATCGGCATCGCCGCTGTCGGTATGCTCTCGACACTCGGCATCACCCTTGCCACAGACGCTTACGGCCCTATCGCCGACAACGCGGGCGGCAACGCTGAGATGAGCGGCCTCGACCCAGAAGTGCGTCAGCGCACCGATGCCCTCGACGCCCTCGGAAACACGACGGCAGCTACAGGTAAAGGCTTCGCCATCGGCTCAGCAGCTCTCACAGCTCTCGCACTTCTCGCTTCATACGTCGAAGAAATCAAGATCGCTTTGATTCGTGTCGGTCAGGATCTCCCGAACGGCGTCGAAGCTGCAAAGGCCACTCTCGTTGATTTCATGGAAGCTTACAATGTCAACCTGATGAACCCAATCGTCCTCGTCGGCGTGTTCATCGGCGCGATGATGGCATTCGTGTTCTGCGGAATGACGATGAACGCTGTCGGCCGCGCGGCACAGAAGATGGTTGAGGAAGTACGTCGCCAGTTCAGCACAATCAAGGGAATCCTCGAAGGCAAGGCGGAACCCGACTACGAACGTTGTGTTGAAATCTCAACAAAAGGCGCACAGCGCGAAATGCTCGTCCCTTCAATCCTCGCAATCGTCGTCCCGATCGCAACAGGTCTCATCCTCGGTGTCCCTGGCGTACTCGGACTCCTCATCGGCGGCCTCTCATGCGGCTTCGTCCTCGCGGTCTTCATGGCTAACGCCGGCGGTGCATGGGATAACGCGAAGAAATATGTCGAGGAAGGCAACTTCGGCGGCAAAGGCTCTGACAATCACAAGGCTACAGTCGTCGGCGACACTGTCGGCGATCCGTTCAAAGACACGTCTGGCCCGTCATTGAACATCCTCATCAAACTTATGAGCATGGTCTCAATAGTGATGGCAGGCCTTACAGTGGCATTCCATATTATATAATTAACTTATTATCAGTTGATTAAAAACTAAAGAGGGAGTGGATAAAGCATTCCCTCTTTTTTTTGTTTTTTTCTTTTGACAATAAAAAGGAAATGCTTATTTTTGCAGATTTGAAGATTGACAGTACTCTTAAACATAATATTATGGAAGTAAAGAGAGTTTTTGATTTGTTGCCATATTACAAGGAACATTTTCCCGATCAGAAAGTGGCTCTTGCAGGCAAACAAAATGGTAAATGGCGGGAATACAGCATTGACGAATATATAGAGTTGTCAGACATATTGAGCGGCGCATTTATCGAACTCGGTGTGAAGCCGCAGGGTAAGATTGCTGTCATCAGCAACAACCGTCCGGAATGGAATATGCTTGACATGGCCATCACACAGATAGGCGCGGTAATGGTGCCTATATATCCTACCATCAGTGAGGCTGACTATAAAATCATCCTCAACAATTGCGAGGCGGAGATATGTATCCTTGAAGGTGTTACTGTGATGAACAAAATCGAATCGATCCGGCAGGAGACACCTTCGTTGAAGAAAATCTACACATTCATAAACAGGGAGAAATATCCTTTCCTCGAAAATCTTATTGAACTTGGTAAAGAACATCCCCATGCCGAAGAGATAGAGCGGAGGAAAACCGCTGTTGATGAAAACGATTGTGCCACAATAATTTACACTTCCGGAACTACTGGCATCCCCAAAGGTGTGATGTTGTCGCACAAAAATCTCATGAGCCAGTTTAAAGGTTTCTGTCAAACCCCGATGCCATGGTCAAAGAAGGCGTTCAGCTTCCTGCCGGCCTGTCACGCCTACGAACGTGCGTTGATTTACATGTATCATTACCTCGGTATGTCAATATATTACGCGGAGAGTCTCGCCACCATAGCCGACAACATGCTTGAGATCCGTCCGACGATGATGTGCGCCGTCCCGCGTATCCTCGAGAAAATATACGATAAGGTCTATAATTCTGGAAGAAACATGAAAGGCTTGAACAAGATGATTTTCTATTGGGCAATGGGCCTTACGGAGAATTATAGAATCGAAGGCCGCTCAAAATTGTATGATTTAGAACTTAAAATCGCCAACAGGTTGGTTTACAAGAAGATACTCAGAAAGATCGGTGCCGAGAATTTCGACATCATAGTTTCTGGCGCTGCAGCAATACCAAAGAAGGTGAGCGGTTTCTTCTCCGCTGTCGGCATAACATTGATCGAAGGCTACGGGCTGACGGAAACATCACCTGTCATCACGGTGAGCAACAGGGAGAAGCATGGCCGTGAGGTCGGATATGTCGGGCAGCCGCTGCCTGGCGTCGAAGTGAAAATCACCCCCGAAAATGAAATCATCTGCCGTGGTCACAACGTGATGATGGGCTATTACAAACAGCCTGAACTGACAGCCGAAGTCATTGACAATGAAGGCTGGTTCCATACCGGCGACCTCGGACGTTTCAATGAACACGGACTGCTTCAGATTACCGGTCGAATGAAAAACCTATTCAAGACGTCTCTCGGGAAATATATCAATCCTGAAGTCGTTGAAGGCAGGTTCATGGCATCGGGATTCGTCGAACAAATCGTCGTCCTCGGCGAGAACCAGAAATTCGCAGCGGCAATCATCCACCCTGACTTCTCTTTCATCAAGGAATGGTGCAGACGTCACAATATCAAATACACCACTCCTGAAGAAATGATTCATAATGAAGAAGTTGCAAAACGAATCAATAAGGAGGTGAAGAAACTTAACGAGTCGTTGGGTGAAGTTGAAAAGGTGAAAAGATTTGAGTTGGTCGCCGACGAATGGAGCGTCGCCAACGGAATCTTGACCCCGACACTCAAGGTGAAAAGGAAGGTCGTGATGAACAGATACGAAGACCTGATTGAAAAATTATTCGCTTAGTTGGATTAAATCGTAATCAAAAAAATGGAAGTTAGAAGAGTTTTTGATTTATTGCCATATTACAAAGAACATTTCCCCGAACAGAAAGTCGCCCTCGCAGGGAAAGTCAATGGAAAATGGATAAAATACAGCATTGATGAATATATAGAACTGTCTGATACACTGAGTGGTGCGTTCATCGAACTCGGCGTGAAACCGCAGGATAAGATTGCGGTGATTTGCGGCAACCGTCCTGAATGGAACATGCTCGACATGGCAATCACCCAGATAGGTGCCGTGATGGTGCCGATATATCCTACAATAAGTGAGGAGGACTACAAAATCATACTAAATAACTGCGAGGCGGAGATATGCATCCTCGAAGGCATCGCGGTGATGAACAAAGTCGAGGCGATAATGCCGGAGACCCCGTCGCTGAAGAAAATCTACACTTTCGTTGACAGAGGCAAATATCCGTTTTTCGCAAATCTGGTTGAGTTGGGCAAGGAACATCCTCATGCCGAAGAGCTTGCGCAGAGGAAAGCCGCTGTCGATGAGATGTCGTGCGCCACGATAATCTACACTTCGGGGACGACGGGCGTGCCGAAAGGCGTGATGCTTTCCCACCACAACCTGATGAACCAGTTCAAGAACTTCTGCGACACGCCGTCACCATGGTCGAAGAAAGCGTTCAGCTTCCTTCCTGTCTGCCACGCCTACGAACGCGCGTTGATTTACATGTATCATTACCTCGGAATGTCGATTTACTACGCTGAAAGCATTGCGACGATAGCTGACAATATGCTTGAAATACATCCGACGATGATGTGCGCGGTGCCGCGCGTGCTTGAGAAATTCTATGAGAAAATCTACAGCTCTGGCAAAAACATGAAAGGATTCTCGAAAACCGTCTTCTATTGGGCCATGAAACTTACCGAGAAATACAGCATCGAAAATCGCTCGAAGTTTTATGATTTTAAGTTGAGGATTGCAGACAGGTTGGTTTACAGTAAGATACGCGCCAAGATGGGTGCCGAGAATTTCGATATCATCGTTTCAGGAGCCGCTTCGATAACGAAAAAAGTGTCAGGGTTCTTCTCCGCGATAAAGATGCCGGTGTTCGAGGGCTACGGGCTTACAGAGACATCGCCGGTCATTGCTGTCAGCACGAGAGGTAAGTACGGAAGGGAAGTCGGCACCGTCGGAAGACCGCTGCCGGGCGTTGAGGTGAAAGTCGATGACAGCGGCGAGATATTATGCCGCGGCCACAACGTGATGATGGGCTATTACAAACAGCCTGAACTCACAGCCGAAGTCATCGACAAAGACGGCTGGTTCCATACCGGCGACCTCGGTCATATCAACGAACACGGGCTTCTCGTCATCACGGGCAGGAAGAAGAATCTCTTCAAGACGTCATTGGGCAAATATATCAATCCCGATGTCATCGAAAACAAATTTATCAACTCCGGCTTTGTTGAACAGATAGTTGTCCTCGGCGAAAGCCAGAAATTCGCCGCCGCACTGATCCGCCCTGATTTCGCCTTCCTCAAATCATGGTGCAAGAAACACATGATCAAATACACAACAGATACGGAGATGATTCATAATGAACAGGTTGTGAAACGTTATGCCAAAGAGGTGAAACTGCTTAACGAACACCTCGGTGAAGTCGAGAAAATCAAGAGATACGAACTCATCGCTGATGAATGGACAATAGCCAACGGCATCATGACACCGACACTCAAAGTGAAACGCAAGGTCGTCATGGAAAGGTATGGCGAGGTGATTGACAAGATGTTCAAGTAACAGGAGCCACGTCTGGCACGTGAACATTCCCACGCAGGCGTGCTGGCATTTTTTTTGATTGAAAATAACAACTATGGTCAAGGTGATGATATTTGATGACGACAGGACTTTTTCAATATTGTTGAAAAAGGACCTTGAAGTTTGTGGATTCTATGTCATCGCCCGCTTCTGCGGCACCGACGGCGTGGATCTCATCGTGAAAAACGCCCCCGACCTGATATTGATAAGTTACGACCTGCCCGTCACCCCGGGCCATGTCATCGTCAGCGAAATCAGAAAACTGAACATCAACACTCCGGTGATTTTCTTCTCGTCGCAAGGTGATGTCAACGAAGCTGTCAAATGCTTCGAGGCCGGCGGCAACGACTATATCCGAAAACCTGTCGAACTTCGTGAGCTTCTCGCCAGAATGAAAAACCAACTGGCATATCTTAAGCTGAATGACATTCAAATCGATGAATGTCAATGTGTCAGAATCAACGACACCTACTTTGACTTCATCTCCAACACGGTTTGCGAAGAGAACAAAGTCTGCCACATCACAAAGACACAATCTTCAATTCTGAAGGCGCTGCTTGCCAAGAAGGGACAGATTGTCCCTTTTGAGAATATCTTGAAGGAATGTCTCGGCGAAGAGGATTTTTCGGTTGCGGCGAAGAACAGTCTTAAAGTACAGCTTAGCAAACTGCGTAAAAACCTCAATGAGAGCGGGGTGAAAAACGTCCGTGTCGAGACATACCGAAAAAAAGGAATGTGCCTTTATGTATGACAGTTTGCCATAATTTGCAACTTAAATATTCTTATGAAGAAAGTGAAAATTACGGTTATCCGCAAGGCCTGCTACAACGACCTGATGGAAAAATACGAGAATCCGATAGAACACGCCTGCGACATGACTGAAGGCAAAGTGTTCATAGCCAACGGCTGGCAGCGCCCCGATGGATTGTGCGAGAGCGCATGGGAGGTCATGTCGCCTTTCGTGATGACACTGGCGCACGGCGGCAAGAACTTTTACGACGGCTGGATGAAAAACGAGAAGTCGGCGATGATCTCATGCAACGACGGCTTCCGGCCCGTCAGCTTCCTGATCGAGGCATTGGACGAAGAAAGCAATTAAAAACTTGTGTAACTTGTGTTTCTAAACTTGTGCAACTTGTGTTAAAAAATGAATTACCTTTCAGTTGAAAATTTATCCAAGGCATTCAGCGACAAGCTGCTGTTCGAGAACCTCTCTTTCGGGATAGAGAAAGGCGACAAGACCGCCTTGATCGCCGCCAACGGAACCGGCAAGAGCACGATGATGCGTATCCTCGTCGGAAAGGAAGAAGCCGACGGCGGGAAAATCGCCTTCAACGAGGGCGTGCGTGTCGGCTACCTCGAACAGCTCCCGCACTTCGACCCGAACCTCACCATCGATGACGTCATCTCCACAGGCCACACCGACATCATGCGCGTAATCAGGAACTACGAGGAGGCACTCGTGAATCAGACGAACCTTGAGAAAGCGATGGCGGCGATGGATGCAAACCAGGCGTGGGACTACGAGCTTCGCCTGAAACAGCTCCTCTCCACCTTTGAAATCAACGACTTGAGCCAGAAAGTCGGGACGCTGTCAGGCGGACAGGTGAAACGACTCGCCTTGGCCATGGTGCTCCTCGATGACCCCGACATGCTTTTTCTCGACGAGCCGACAAACCATCTCGACATGCAGATGGTGGAGTGGCTCGAAAACTACCTCACACAGTCGAACGTGACGCTGTTCATGGTGACGCACGACCGCTATTTCCTTGACAGAGTGTGCAATAAGATTCTGGAGATGTATCACGGCGTCGTCTATACGCACAACGGGAACTTCGACTATTACGTCAGGAAGAGCCGCGAGCGCGAGGAGAACAAACGCGTCGCCGCAGAGAAAGCAGGTCAGATGGTGAAGCACGAACTCGAATGGATCCGCGCCACCCCGCAGGCCCGTACAGGCAAGTCACGCGCCCGCATCGACGCATTCTACGACCTCAAGGAGAAAGCCAAGATGATCCGCGACCACACCGAGATTCAGTTCGGCGTCGATATGCAACGCCTCGGCGGAAAAATCCTTGAGATGCACGACGTCACGAAAAAATACGACAACACATTTATCCTCAAAGACTTCGACTATATCTTCAAACGCGGCGAACGCATCGGCATCGTCGGGAAAAACGGCATCGGGAAATCCACGTTCCTGAATATGATCACCGGCAGCGAGCCCTGCGACTCGGGGACGATAACAACCGGACAGACCGTCGTTTACGGCTATTATACCCAAGGCGGCATCAGGTTCGATGAAAACATGACCGTGCTCGACACGATCCGCAACATCGCCGAGGTTGTTCATTACGGAAAGGACTGCGTCTATACCGCCGACAAGCTCCTGGCGCATTTCATGTTCCCTTACACCATGCACCGCCAGCCCGTCTCGCTGCTGAGCGGCGGCGAGAAACGACGACTCTATCTGCTCACGATTCTGATGAGCAACCCGAACTTCCTCATCCTCGACGAGCCGACTAACGACCTGGACATCTTGACGTTGCAGAAACTCGAAGATTTTCTCAAAGACTATAAAGGCTGCCTGATCGTCGTCTCACACGACCGCTATTTCCTCGACCAGACCGTCGATCAGCTCTTCGTCTTTGAAGGCGACGGAAAGGTGAAAGGCTTCATGGGTAATTATTCGCAGTATCACGAGTGGCTCGTCGAGAAATCTAAAGAAGAACATAAGATTCAGGCGGCGGCGAAATCCGACACCCGCGAAAACCGCCCTTCCGCGACCGAACGCAACAGAAAACGCTCGTTCAAGGAACAGAAAGAATACGAGCAGCTCGCCATCGACATCGAAAACCTCGAAAACGAAAAGAAGGAACTGACATCAAGACTCGAAAATCAGACTGACTATCAGCAGATTGACAAAATCGGGAAACGCCTGAACGAAATAAACGATTTGCTTGACGAGAAGGAGTTAAGATGGCTGGAATTGGATGAAATATAAGAATCATAGTAATAATCAAAATTTTGAGACATGGAAAATCAAAACAAAGGTGAAATTGTAATCTATCAGACTAATGATGGACTTACGAAAATTGACGTAAAATTTGAAAATGAAACGGTATGGCTGACGCAAGAACAGATGGCTGAATTATTTCAGCGTGATAAATCTGTAATAACGCGTCATATACAAAATATTTACAAAGAGGGTGAACTGTTGCAGGAAAGTACAAGTGCAAAATTTGCATTCGTACCTGACACACGAGAACGAAGCTATGAGATTACATACTATAATCTTGACGTAATTATCTCGGTTGGTTATCGTGTGAAATCTCTTCGTGGAACGCAATTTCGTCAATGGGCGACTCAGCGTATTCATGAATATCTGATTAAAGGCTTCACACTTGACGACCAGCGACTTAAGGGTAATGGCGGCGGAAATTATTGGTATGAGTTGTTGAATCGTATCCGCGATATTCGTTCATCAGAGAAAGTGCTTTACCGTCAGGTTCTTGACCTCTATGCTACGAGTGTTGATTATAACCCAAAGGCTGACGAGTCGATAGAATTTTTCAAAATAGTGCAAAACAAATTGCATTTTGCGGCGCACGGACATACGGCAGCCGAATTGATTTATGAACGTGCCAATGCAGAAAAGCCTTTTATGGGTCTTTTGTCTTTTTCTGGCGGCTATCCGACAAAGAAAGATATATCGGTGGCGAAAAATTATCTTTCAGAAACTGAACTAAAAATACTGAACAACCTTGTTTCGGGATATTTTGATTTTGCCGAAATCAGTGCCATAGAACACAAACCGATGTATATGCACGATTACATTCAGCAACTTGATACTATACTCTCTTCTAATGGAAGACAACTGCTTACTGGATCCGGCACTGTAAGTCACATTGCAGCGATGGAAAAGGCCAATGAAGAGTATAAGAAGTTCGTTGCGAACACCGTTAGTCCTGTGGAGGAAGCATATCTGCAGACCATTAATGATGTCGCGAAATTGGCAAAGAAAAATAGTAAAGGAAATAAATAACTATGGAAGAACTACAGAGATTTTTACAGACAATCAACGAAAACGGAATGTTGTGGCTCCTTGAAGCCAAACCGGGTCTTTTTGCAATGCTCGAAGACGGAAACGAAAACTCTTACGTGGCGGTCTATGCCACCGAAGATGACGCGAAAGCCAGTGTCTGCGACGACTGGGAAGACTACACTGTCGCTAACATGAGCCTCGCCGAGTTCATCGGCTGGACACGTGAACTCGATGAGGACAAGATTGGCATCGCGGTGCCGGCGGGTCCCGAAGGGCAGATTCTGCCGATCCCCTCGAAGATAATGCGTCAGATGCTCGGCGGCCAGGACAAGTCCGACAAGGAGCTGGTGGGCGAAGAGTTCTACGACGAGGACTGGGCCGAGCCGATGCCGGAAGACTGGGATGAGGATTAGAGATTAGAGCTTAGAGATTAGAGTTTAGAGAGGCTGGCGCACTTGGTGAGAAATCCGTTGTGGTGCGCCAACTCTTCTTGGGTTGTCATGTCATTTTCCCGACTTCCTGCGGTTGCACTCGCGGCAGAGCATCTGGCAGTTCTCGGCGACGGTGCGGTCGCTGTCGTCTTATATTAGTTTGAAAATTGTCTTCCAGTCAGAATCATTTCTGACCTATAGGTCGGATTTTTAAGGAAGAAAATGTACCAAACCAGTATTGCTGACGTTGAAATGGCAAAATATATTATCCCCCCCCCCAATCGGAATGAGAAACAAGTGATTTTTATTTTTCAACAGCCGTGATAAATAAAAACGGAGGCATCACATCTTGATGTCTCCGTTCTCATTACGTCTTATTCCGCCTCGATTTTGAACCTCACCAATCTCAACGGATTCCTTCCGCAGTTTTTAAGTTCTTGAATGCCATAGAAATAGCCGTTGTGAAATACGAGCCGTTTCCTGGTTATCGCAAGGTCGTAGTCGTTGCATTTCAAGGTGTTCTCGGAAATCGTCTTCCCGTTTTTCACCTGATAGACGTGGAACGAATTCTTGCCCGCTTCCTTGGCTTCGTCGAAGAAAAAGATGTTGTCGCCGCCGCTTATCGCAATCGTGAACCATCCAATGCCGAATGGCTCTTTTATTTCGTTCAGCCCCTTTTCATATCTGGAAATCAAATCGTTAAGACTGCGGATGTTTCTTTCACGGTATTTTTTGTCGGTCATTTCATCGGTTTCCGAGAGGCATTCTTTCAAATATGAAATCTTTTCTCTTTGATAATTCAGTTGCTCATCTACCGACAGATAGTTCTGATCCCAGTCATATTGTTGCTCAGAAATCTTATTTCCATGGAAATCAAACATTTTGATTGCCGGCTCGGTAGGACATGAAATCAAAAGTCTGTCATCAACTTTTAAAATATTAACCGAAAAATCCATTTCTCTTCTTCTGGATTCAGATGCGTTGGTGTAATTGTTTTTGTCCCAAAACTCGCTGAATTCCCTGAATTTATCATAGACAATCGTATATTTTTCCGTATTGATGTCAAGTATTGAGACAAAATATCTGTGTTTTTTCCCCCATGATGTCGAGCCGTAAATCGCAATGTGGCTGTCGTCTAAAACGAGCATGTCCAACGCACCGTGATCTATTCTTATAACTTTAACAATCAAGCCGTTGCTGTCAAAAAAATAGATGTCGCCCATCAAGTTTGCCTCCGTGAAAAACAATCCGTTTATATAACCGAACGCCTGCTTGATGTTCTGCGGTTTCCTGTCAGGGTCGGCGAAATGCAGTGAAATGTCTTTCTGGAACTTGCCGTCGGAGTCGAAGAGCGAATACTGGTTTCTCGTTGCGTGGCTGACAATGGCCTTGCCGTCGTCGTAAATCACCAAGCGTTTTCTCAAGCCAATGGCCGTGCCGTCGAATTCGTCGTAATAACTTTCAAAGATTTTTTCCCAGTCGTTGCCCACACCGTAAGTGTCGTCAGCGACGAGATTGATGATTCTGTTTTTTTGAAATATTTCAGTAACCAATTGTGCATCAACGATAAAACTTGATGCGAATAAAAATGTCAATAAGAAAATGTGCTTTTTCATTTTTAAAGATTTTAATAATTAATAATTCTGATAAGTGCCAAAAACCGCAAGATCTTGTTCCGGAAACGGTTTGTTGGCGTCGTAATCGTCAATAGTGTAATAGTCGAAAATGAAGTCATCGCAGTTAGTTTTCGGCTTTGAGAATTTAATGATCAGCAAAATCAAAATCATTGCGCAAGCTGTTGACAATGAAGAAATAATCGCTATTTTTAAAGTCTTTTTCTTTTGATTGTGCTGTCTTTTCAAGACAAATTCCGGAATCGGAATTTCATCTGAAGCCAACGAATCCAATGATGATTTTATCTTTTCTGAAAAACATTTCCGTTGCTCAATCTGGTGTCTGCAAAGTTCGCAGTTTTCAAGATGAGCGTCGGCTTCTTTCGCTTCAAATTCCGAAAGCTCGTTGTCTATATACTTTTGTATCAATGAGTTATCAAGATGTTTCATTTTGTTAGCCTTTTAAGTTTTTCAATGATTCTTTCCAATGTCTTTCCGATGGAGGTAAATTTTATTCCGGTTATTTCGGCCATCTCCTTGTATGAATAGCCTTCGCTGTACAGCACGATCAGCGATTTCTCTTTTGTGTCAAGATTTCCGATCAGGTTCAGAATGTTTGTCGTATCAGATTGATTTTCAACACTGAAATCTTTTAAAACGTCATCAGCTCTCACGGTTTTTGAGTTTTTCCTTTTGAAATCAACGCCTTTGTTGATGGTGCTTCTGATGAGCCAGTTTTTCGTGTCGTTGATGACTTTCCTGTTGTTCATCGCGAAGTAGTAGGCGGTGAAAACGTCCTGCACCACGTCTTTTGCGCTTTCGGAATCCTGTAGCATTTTCGCCGCAATCCTGAAAAGTTTCGGGTAAAAGTTTCGATATGTCGTCTCAAATTCTGAGTTCATCGTTTGAATTTTGCAATAAGACGTTTGGAACGTGCATTTTGTGACAAAAGTACAAAATTTTATGGTTTACAATGGGAAAGCGTATTCCCTTTTCAAAAACGATTCATCGCGAAACAGCAGACTGTACGAGGTCGCGGTGGAGTGAGAAACTAATATTTTTTATTAGGAAACTCTACAGATGCGTTAAGCGATGCATTCACGCTTGTAACTTATTGATATAATTTTAATTTTGTAAAAAACCGAATGGTAAACAAATTTGTGGTCCACAAGGTTGTTTACTTTTCTTTTTTTTTTATTTTTGCAGCCTGAAATCTGAATTAAAATGGAAAAGGCGTTTGTTTACGGAGTCTCTGTCGAAGGTGATAATTTCACCGACAGAGTTAAAGAATCAAAAAGGCTAAAATTGAATTTCGAGAATGGTCTTAACACTATTATTATCTCGCCACGACGTCTCGGAAAGACTTCGCTTGTAAAAAAAGTGAAGAATTCCATTGATAATCCTGAAATTGTTGTGGTTTATATGGATATTTATGATTGTAGAAGTGAATATGATTTTTATAACAAACTTTCTGTATCGGTCTTAAAGCAGACTTCAAACAAAATGGCGATGTTGTTTGAAAATGCCAAGGACTTTATGGCGCGACTCAGTCCGAAAATATCTTTCGGAACAGATCCGGAAACAGATTATTCAATATCACTTGGCATCACTCCTAAAACTCATAATCCTGAGGAAATATTAAATCTTCCGGAAACCATCGCAAAGAAAAAAGATATTAACATCGTGATTTGCATTGACGAGTTCCAGCAAGTCGGGGAGTTCCCTGACACTCTGACGGTACAAAAAAGAATACGTTCGGTCTGGCAGCACCAGCAGAATGTTTCGTATTGTCTTTTCGGAAGCAAAAAGCACATGATGACCAATCTTTTTCAAAATAAAAGCATGCCGTTTTACCAATTTGGTGAATTGATCTTTCTCGACAAAATACCAACTGAAGACTGGATCAGATTCATTCAATCGAGGTTCGAGATTAAAGGGAAATCAATCTCCGGTGATCTGTGTGCAAGGATTTGCGAACTTACGAATCGGCATTCATCATACGTGCAGCAACTTTCATGGAATGTGCTTGCCGAAACTTCTGTTTCAGCTACAGAAAGTGATTTAGATAATGCTGTTGAGACCATGCTTTCACAATGCAACGCATTGTTTGTCCAGCAGATTGAAGGGCTTACGAGCCATCAGATGAATTTCATGAGAGCAATCGCCAACGATATTCACGACAAATTTGGTGGCAAAGATGTGATGGATTCGTATGATTTCGGCACAAAAGCAAATATAAACAGAATTAAAAACACATTGATTTCCAAAGAGTTGATTGAGATTGTTGATGGCAGTTTGTATTTTGCAGATCCAATCTTTGCGATCTGGTTCAAAAAAGAGTGTCTGTAAGAGAAAAATTTCGCTTTCCTTAAGAAGCTGTTTTGATTTGTTCGAGTCTTTGATGTAGATGCATCTATTCCTCAAAAATTTGTAAAGTGAAAAGCGAAAATGTAATGTCAGAATACCGTCCTTAATTTGTTCTCCGAATCGTGTATTACATTCGTGAAATCTTTCCATGACTGCGCCGATTGCGGCACATGAAACGGGATGACCGACAAGGTTCCTCCATAGCCTACTAATTTGAATTTTTGAGGCTTGGATTGTTGCTCAAAAGGATAAATATAGCCGCCGTTTTCCGCTTTCCTGCAATACATATAGGTTGTCACTTGATACAAATCTTCGCGACTAACTCCTTGATTTAGATGTTTGTATTTTGCATCAATGATGTAATTGTCTTTCCAGAAATCAGGAAATAATTTTCGAGAATTTCTATCAATTTGCTCGCCATCAGCAAACGTGTCGTCAGCTTGAGGTTTCTCAAACATTGGCAAACCGCCTTTCGACTTTTTGTTTTGAGGATGTTTGAATCCGCATTCCTTTAGAATGGTGTTCAAATACTCTTCCCAAAGCCAGGCTCCATCGAATAGCACACCATAAACCTTGTCTTTTTCCATCCCAAATTTAATGGATTCGTGACGCAGACATGGCACTTCCGGTTTATAATGTTAATGAGCCTGTCGCGCCGTTGAAACTCAACGAGTCACGAAGTCTTTTCAAACTCTTTCAAAATGATGTCGGACTCCTTGCGTGTCAATATGCCGACGGCATCCAACTCAAGATTCTCGAAGGCAACTTGACGCTAAATTTCGGCGCAATTTATGAAAATGCGGTGGCGCAGGAACTTCACGCACACGGCTGGAACATGCATTATTTCAACAGCAAAAAACAGGGTGAAATTGACTTCCTGATTGAACGCGATGGCGTGGTGATACCAGTGGAAGTGAAATCGGGTAAGAATTATCAAAGGCATAATGCGTTGTCGAACATCATGTCCAACAAAGATTACTCCGTGCAGGGGGCGATTGTGCTTGGTAATGCAAATCTGAGCAAATGCGAGAGTGTCGTATATGCTCCTGTTTACATGACCATGTTCATTCACAGAGATGTTTTTCCATGATTCTATGCCTTATAAGATTGATTGGTCGGGGCTAAAATGAAATTTTATGGCTTCGGGAATTGACAAGAATCGAAAATTGCATGTTTTTGCGGAAAAATACAAAATATCATGAAAATTGATTTGTGCATTGGTTTTATAATGTGGTGTTGAATGTTTTTTGAGCTGAAACATTTTTTGTAGAGTTTTTTTGCTCTGCTGAATTCAAGGATTTACTATACGTGTAGATTATAAATTGACATTCTTCCTTTTCTTCTTGAAGATGAAATCCGCTGTTAATCAAATAATTATTTATTTGATTCAACGGCATTGACTTGCGGCATGCAAAAACTGCTTTGTCATTTTGTTCAAAATCAGCATCCTGAAAATTGCAATCGTAGTAATATCCGAGGCCACAAAGGTAATCGTAGAAAGCGTAATATAATCCGTTTTGACCTTTTTCTTTGAAAGCCAAGTGTTTATCGTCTAAATAATAAGTGAATTGCTTGTCGAAGTATTCCGGAATGATTACAATGGTTCTTTCGTTTTGCTTGGTTTCAACCAGTTGACTGACAATGGGTTGGATTTCATCATGCCAGCCACTGTATCTTTTTTTTGAGCTGTCGGGCGAAAATGAAAAAGCCATTGCGATGGCAAAAACTGACATTATTCCAATTTGGAATGGTTTTCTGAGGGGAAAAATCTGAAAAGCGTAGGCTGCTATTGAAAGATAGAAAAACGGAAACAGAAAATAGAAATATCTATCGAGGAAGAAGCCCGTGATAAACGACAAGGCAAACGAGACGGACATGGGAACGATCCAAAATAAACTTATGATTGTTGTATTCGAAAAATTGGCTTTTTTGTTGATAACCATATAGATAAAAAAGGCAAATGCAACTGCTAAAATGATAATTGCGATGACTGCTGTGACGGGTGCATTTGACATACAGCAGATAAAACTGTAAACATCTTCTATGCCTGATGCTTTTGGAATCCATGTACCGTTGACTCCAGAATCCAAAAACCGTCGTAAAAGTGTTGGAATCATTGGGCTGAATAATGCAGCAAGTGCCAGAATGTGAATCCAGTAGCCTTTTCTGATTTTCTTCCTGATGTTTCCGTTGAAGATGAAAACTGCAAATTCCATGACAATCATCCAAATGGAAAGATAATGTCCGTACATCAAAAGAATGTTGACAAATGTTAGCCAAATGAAATTTGATTTTTTCTGATTATGTATGCAGTTGATAAACAGATAGGCAGACCATGCCGCAAAAAATCCAATAAGGCTGTAAACTCGGCTGTCGTGCGACAGAAAAATAGAAAATGATGAAAATGCAAAAAACAGCGATGCCGCAGCTCCAGCATGGCGTCCGATGTGTTTTTCTCCAATCAGATAAATTGGGATAATTGTCAATGCGTTGAAAATCAGAGACAAGCAACGGATTGCGATTTCGGATATTCCGAATATGCCGACCCAAAAGTGAAGCATAATTTCCCAAAGTGGTGGATTGTCACCTGTGCAAAGCAAATTCACGATGTCGGTTTGTTTTTTCAGGGACACGAACAGCGAGAAACCTTCGTCAAAACCTAAATCTGTCTTTCCAACGAACAGCAAGCGGAGAACTGTGGTAATAACGACAAGCAAAGTACATTCGATGAAACACCTTTTTCTCTTTTGCCCATCAAAAGGATTGTTATATAGTATGGATTTCGTCATTTGTGAAAAAATTATTGAGAACTTCTATTTTTACTCTTTTCTCGTCGCCGGCCTTTGAATTTTGTGTGGTCCGTCAAACAAAATCCCAAAGGGAACGGTGCTGCAAAATTACATATTATTTTATCATGTCCAATATTTCAGTGAGATTTTATTAAAAATCAGGTGGTGATTTTTTAATATTCAACATGCCATGCAAATCGATCCTTCCGCGAAATCCTTTAACGAAAGTCGGTGGGGAAATGCGAACTGCAAAAATACATTATATTCCTGTCTTTTTTCACATTTTTATGCTAAAAATCACACTTGTTTCTCTATTTCCACTTTCAGCGGTTGGTTGTCGTAGCACCATTCGCGATGATTTGACATCTGTTCGGAAATGAATGTCTTGATGCCGTCCATATTCCAGTCGAAAGCATCTCCGGCATCGATCAGAATCTCAGTGAGGCGGTTGATGGCTTGCGAGTGATATACGCCTGACACTTGGTTGAAGGTTTTCCCGGTGGCATGGGCTACGGCGTCGATGGTCTCAACAGCTCCGCTGAGTTCTTCAAACAACAATTCTTCGTTGTGACGATTTCGTTTCCTGTTATCTTGGTTTACCATAGTATATAGCGTTTGTTTCGGCTGCAAAACTAAAACATAGGTGTGCCAAATGTGGGCACACCTCTGATAAAAAGTGTTTTTGGTGGACAAGGATATGAATGTAATTGGATAAAGAGGTGAAGAGTTGGGATTATTGTATTTCGGGGTATTCATCGATTTCAACTGCACAATTATACTCCTCTGTTGCCGGCTGATTTGCAAGAGCCATCAGTTTTTCGACAAATGAATCTGAAATTGAATCTGCATTGAAACGATAATACTTTTCGTCTTCATTAGAGGCATCGGATTTTTTGATTTTGTATCCCAAATCATTTTCCAATAAATAGATATAATTGTCATAACACCATTGGAAATTGATGCCGTGGAACTTAAAATTCACATTCCATCCCCAGAAACCGTATGCCTGTTTTTGGGATTTATGGATAAGTTCAATGATTTTGTTATCAAGGCAGGAGAACAGCATTTTGTCTCTGAAAGGCATACTGAGAATGAAACCTTCGGAACTTGGATAAAGACAAAGGTTGTTGTAAATCCATCTTACATAGAACTTGTCTTTCCTGTTGTCTTTATAGCAGTCGTAAATTACCGAAGACCCAGTCAGATAGCGGAACGAGGATCTTCTCCAGTCATCTATCAAATCATTTGGAACAGAATCGGATGGACCATCCCCAACAAGCAAGTGGTGGACTGGGCTTGCGTAGAGAGGACTACCGTCTTTTCTGAATTTCAACAAGATGTTGTTTTTCCAGCAATTGAATGAATCGCTGAAAATAAAATGATTGTCATGAGTATGGGATTCAATCTGGTAATACCACGAATCACAGTATGAAAGGATGGTTTTGATGGCTTTTGCTCCATCCTTATATTCGCTTTTCAGGCCTTTTTCATCTATTATTTCCTGAAGATTGTTGAATTTCTTGCCGAAATCATTCCAATTGTATTTGCCGTTTTCGTCTGTGAACAAAAACGATATCGAACCATTGAAGGCTGCATAGTTCTCAGCCTGAATGATTTTGTTCTCCCAAGTCTCATCTTCAACAATCTTTTTGGCTTTCTCAATTTCCTCCTTGCATTTTTGATCGAATGCGTCCTTGTCAATCTTAGACAAATCAAATTCTGCAAGGCTATGATACACATCGTGGCTGTCCAAGGCACTGATGAATTCAATGGCTTTACGAACAGCCCTTGTGCTTCTGATTTGAGGCTTTCCATCTTCGCCTTCGCCTGAAACCAGGTTCCAAACCACTCGCAGCCACTGCTTTAAGGATGTTTCCGTGCCGGATTCTTCTTCAAAGTATTTGCACAAAGCAAAAAACACGATTCGTTCGGGTTGGGTTAAGGCAGCGACTTTTAGGATGGCCTCGTTGGAATTGTTCGAGTATTCCACGTTAAAGCTGTTCTCAAAAACATATTGCGGAATGAAATGAAAGTCTTTGTTCCATTGGCATACAAGAAGTTGAAACCCTTCTTGTGTGTAATTCAGATAATTGTCGAGAATCGTTTCTGCTTTTTTTAAGAAAACTACTGGAATTGTATTGTTGTGATACTTATAGTTATCTAAACCTAAGTATGCAATTCTTTCGAACTTCTCGTTCCTATTTCCGGAATCGTTCAAATACGAATATGACTTGTTTTTGTTTTCCATAACGGAGCTGTCGTCATCTTCGCCCACCTCAAGAATGTATTCCGTTCCGTCTTTGGCAATGAACAATTCGTTCCAAAACAGGCGGTTCAAGAATGTGAAGTAAATTTCATCGACTTGGTGGCTTTTAGAGATTTTCCCCTGGGAATCTCTCACTCCGATGGATTTGTTTTTCCAGAAAATATCCATCCAAGCCGTGTCAAGTTTAATTGGAAGACCAACTACGGGATTCAACAATGCATTCCATTGACCTTTTATTTGATCGTCGGTGGCATCCCGAGCACTTTGTTCGATGTATCCGATGAGGTCAGCCTTGAAATTCTCGAAGTTGGTCAGTTGCTTGCCTCGCGCATTCATCTTGATGTAGAGGTCGTCGGAAAGGCCGAAGTCTTTCAAAGGCAAATAATAGAATACAATAGGAGCGTTTTCTGATACAAGTCTTTCCCAATACTTGACAAAATTCTCTGTTTCAGTCGTGGCGAAAAGTTCTTCAATCCCATCAGGAATGTCATCCCCGTTTTTGTCTGTTTCCTTTGTGCCTCTTATCATTGTCAGCAAAGCCTGAATGGTTGGGTCTTGCTTCCATGCGGAGTAGAACCATGTGCGTTTTGTGATGTAATCGGCGACGGAACCTTGAAAATAATCTTTGAAATTGTCGGCATTACACAACTGCTGACAGAACTCGCGCGAAGTGATGCGGGTTTCGTATGTGAATTTTTTCAGGACATCAGTTGCTTCATTCATTTTTCCAGCCATCAAAGCGACATACCAATGAAGCAGCCACAAGGTGGTCAGCCTTTGCTGTCCGTCTAATGGGTTCAACTTGTCGTGTTCGACCGAACCGTAAACGAAGTCGAGTTTAAGCGTTTTTTCACCGTTTGGCAAATTTTCATCCAAGGCTTGCTTCAGGTTGGTCAGGAAAGAGTTCCTGATATATGATTTGTCGTTGCGTCCTTGTGCGTAATCGCGTTGTATAATGGGAATTTCTATGGTGTTTTCCTGCAAAAATTTCCAAAATGTGGTTGCTTTATTGTTCATTGCTGTTTTCCTCTAATTGTTTAATGCATTTTTCGATATCTTTCAGATAAGCAGGAGCATCGGTATCCTTGTCCCAATAATTGAAATCGCTCAACGATGCGGAATAGTATTTCATGAAAATCTGTTTGGTGCAAGGCGGCACGAATGAAGAGGCGGCATCTTTCTCTTCTGCGATTTCCAAACCGTCGCCACCTCTTTTCAGTTTGGGAATGGCCAGCAGTTTGCCTTGGTCTTTCCCGATGATGACTCTCCGCTTTCCGGAGAAAATGGCATTGCCGTAACTTCGGTTTGTGGATGAATCTAGCAGTGCATAATTCCAGATACGATTTTTTTCCTTTGGTGTCCAGTTGTCAACGGAAGGAATGTCGCCCTTTAATTCTTCGTAGGGGACCGATTGATTGTTGAAATAGCTTTGTATTTTTCCTTGGACATCCTCGTTTACAACAAGATAAACATTCATCAGCCATTCTTTTTGAGTCGTTTCGTCGTTTTCAGGATTGGTCGTGTTGGAGTTGATGTGCTCCACATCCCAGCTTTCCTTTTTATAAAGATGGAACGGAAACTTGTAGAACATTCCCAAGCCGTAGGCATCCTTGTTTTTTGAGTTTTGGTTGATGACCGTCTGAATATTATGGAACAAAAGAATCGGCTTGCACTTGCCTTTGTCGCTGCCGTCTTCCTTGTACTGGAAGTCCAGACTGGGGCATTTTGATATTTTGTCTTTTATTTGCTTTTTCAGGTAGGAAACGAAAGTTTCCTTACCTGCATTTTTGTTCCATTCCTCGACAAGGGAACTCAATGGCTGATTGTACGTTATCAGATAACCTACATAATGATACAATTCCAAATCGTTGTACCATTCCTGAAAAGTCTGGAAGTATTTCTTCACTTTAGCCCAGCACTTTTCAATCTTAAGCCCTGACTTTTGGTCGTTGCCATCATGCGGCATCTTGAAATATTCGTAGAAATAACGGAAAGTCTTGTAATGGTCGTTTCCGATGTTTTCAAATTCTCCCAAAGCGTGTTGGCCGCAAATCAGATCGAAGATGAAGTCGATGCGGGTAGGGCGATTGTAACCGGTTTCGTGCAGGAAAAGCCAGAATTCTTCGTTCTGCAAGGTGTATTCGATGCGGTCCCATTCGCTTGCGATTTCCTGCTGGCGCAACCTGACATGACCTTCGTCGTTGATGTTGAAATTGGTGCGGTTCAAGAACAATGCCTTGATAAGTTCCGAATTGGTCAAAGGAATTTTGCCGATGTTCAGACGGGTGAAAACCTTAATCGGGTCTTCATCGACCGACTCGTACCAAATGAATCTTGTCGAGCTTATTACCTTTGATTGGAACTTGTTCGTGTCGAAATCGCTCCTTTTTTCTTTTTCCGAAGCCCATTCGTGTATTACTTCGTATGCCTGAAGCATGAAGTGGTAATCAATCGTATCATTGAAATCTCTCGTTGAAACAGCCTTGCTGTCCAGAATTTCAAGTGAGGTTAGGAAAGAGAAACTGTCCTTCCGGGTTGCGTACATGATTCGTGGCAAGACAATTTTGCTTTTACCTACCCACATTTCGTTGAAATATTGAATGATTAAGGACAATGTGGTCAAGCGTTGCTGTCCGTCAATCACCTCGTACCAATCAGTATTATTGTCCACCTCGTTCAGCCGATAATCTTTCTTATCCATTTTTCTCACCACTAACGGTTGTAAGCAATACCACGATTCTTCATCAGAATCACATTTACTTATCGGGTTGAACTCATTGATGTCGTTCAGCAAATCCTTAACCTGTTGTTCTGTCCAGCGATACCCCCGCTGATAGTTTGGGATGAAGAACTTCATTCCAAGAAGTTCTTTGATTGATTTTAGTTCGATTCTGTTATCCATATTCTTTTAACGTCCTTAATACATCCACATCTTCCGCAAAGATCCTTTAACGAAAGTGGGGAAAAAGCCATAAGCAGATTTACAAAATGTTTCCGTTCCCCCCTTTTTCTATAGCCTTTCTCTCCTTACCATCCTTCACTTCCAACGCCTTTTTGTCTTTCGCGTTCAAAGGTGAAATAACGGATTGTCCTGTTCGAGCTTCTATGTTTTCTCGGGCATCTTTTGCCACACTGCCGCCTTCAACCGCTATCTGTCGGCTTTCTTCAAAAGTTTCAGGATCGCGCGATTTGGAAATGGCGGTAGTGGTAACCTCAGCCAACATATTAAGCACCAATTCCACGTTGGTCATATTGTCGCGCAGATTTTCCTTTTTCAGATTCTTGAATTGCTTGTACTGCTTCACCGAGAATCCGCTCCAAGCCTTGGTCATCTCGTTGGTCAGGATGGCGTACTCCTGCTCTTGTTCAATGCCACGCGCTTTCCATTCATCGGTCAGTTCCTTGCGCATTTCGATGGATTGCAGACGCTGGTTTATCCAACCTTCTGTGTAGCCTTTGGCTCGGTAAAAGTCAGCACCGCGCAAGATGGCCTTCTCAGGGTCGGCGATTTCGTCCAAACGCTCGTTGCCAACCTGCGCCAACCACATCTTGAACGGCTCCGCCTTGGGCGATGGAATGGACTGGATGAGACGCAGAAGTCCCTTTGTGTCAAGAACATCCGTTTCTCTCATTTTTCCATCGGCAGCTATCATTTTCAACCGGTGACAAATTGTCACCAGTTCACTTCCTTCTTCTGAAAGACGTTGCCTAAGTTTGTTCCAATACTTTCTTGCTGTCTGATAGTCAGCGCTATCAGTCAACACTTCCACCACATCCACCACGGAGAAATACCATTCCTCTTCATCTTCGTTCCATGTGGTGCGGATTTTCTTACTTTCAAATAGTTTGATTTTGTTTTCCATCATTGTTTGATCTTTTGTTTTACTTGATGTCATTAGATGCTATAAATCTACGATTATATTTTTCTCATTCACAAAATCTTCACCGCTATCGCCGCGCAAGCCTTGGCGTCTGCCAATGCGTGAACTTTGCAAACTACAACTATATTTCAAGTGCAAAAGTAAGTATATGATACAAGAGCCAATGGACTATTGTCGTGCTAACCAATCCAACGCATAAATCTGCCGTATCCCGTTATGCGAAATCTCAGGATCAGAATCCATTGTCAGCAGAAACTTCGGATTGTGGTCCTTCACGGAATTCAAAGGGGCGATTTCTCTGATCAGTGTCTGTTCATCGCGTACTGTGAGAGCAACTTGATAATATTCCACAAAACCATCTTTAAATCTGATGAAATCAATTTCCTTATCACCACTTTTGCCAACCATGACCTTATGTCCCGACCTGATAAGATGCAGATACACAATATTCTCAAGCAAACGTCCCAAGTCACCGCCACGCAAGCCAAGCGACATTGTTCTCAACCCGACATCCGAAAGGTAATACTTTTGTCCCGTGCGCAAAAGCTCCTTGCCTTTGGCATCATACCTTGGAACCCTATAAAACAGGTAACTTTCCGTCAGCAATCCAACGTATGTTTCCACTGTATGCGGAGAAATCTTGCAACCTCCAGCCGCCATAGCATCAGCGATACCCTTTATTGATGTCATATTGCCTATATTGTCAGCCATGTAACGGACCAACCTGTCTATAGCATCAGCCTCTTGAACCCGACCTCGTTTCATCACATCTTTGATGACAATCGTTTGATAGATGTTTTGCAGATACACCCTGATGGCCTCATCCGTAGGCAATTGCAACACGTATGGCAAGGTGGTACTGGTTATGAATCTGTTGTAGCATTTCTCGGCGGAAAGTCCGGTGGCCTCTATCATCTCTGCCATAGAGAGGGGCAGTACATGTATCTCCACATACCTTCCACTGAGCAAGGTGACGATTTCGCCTGACAACATATAGGCATTCGACCCTGTCACATAAATATCCACATTTTGCCGCAACTGCAAACTGTCAACAACCCTCTCAAACCCAGCCACCTGTTGTATTTCGTCAAAAAATATGTAGTATTGCGCATCATCCTCTATTCGTCCCGACACAAAGTCATGCAAAGCATGGTATTCCAGCAATGGTTCTGAGGCTACGTCCTCAAAATTCACACTGATAATGTGACTTTCATCCACACCATTTGCTCTCAATTGTCGTTGAAAAAGCATCATCAACGTACTTTTCCCCGAACGGCGAAGACCTGTAATCACCTTCACAACACGCTTGTCACGCCACATATTCAGTTGGTTGACATAGTTTTTGCGATTTAAATATTCCATAATTCCATTTTGTTTTCATGTTGCAAAAATACAATATTTTTGCACTCCATTGCAAAAACTACGTAAAAACACAAAGTTTTTGCAATGAAGTATAAAGGCTTCTTAAAATATGGAAAGGATGTATCAGGTGCATGTCCTTCGTCATCTCCTTATCGAGCATTTCATTCCAGTTGTCAAGGCAATCGTCAAGATACAGCATCTGGTTTATGGATTCAGGCTTTTCATTATTGTAAATAGAAAAGCTACATGCACCATTGTAGTACAGAGGCATGAACTCGTCGTAAGAGCCATTGAGAATATTCCAGATTTTCTTTGCCCTCATGGTCTGCACAGGATGTATCGAAGAGTATTTGTAACCGAGGAAACATTTGCCGGTGGTTTCAATGTCGCACTCTGTTCCACCGTTAATGCGATTCTTAAATTTCTTGACCATCGGTATAGTCCAAAAAAACGCAGCTATTCTCTGAAATCCCTTTCCAATCCACCTGGTTTGCATACTTCTCCAGCAAGGATTATGTCCAATGGAGTTCGCTTGACAAATCTTTCCATGCTTCATCTTCTGCGATGTGTTGCAAGAACTCGTTACTTAATGCTTTCATAAACTCGATATTTAGATGTTAAACATAAATTGATGCAAAGGTAAGTATATGCTATGCCGATAGAGGGCATGGGTGTTTAAAATTATAATTTATTTCAATTAATATTTTTTGTAAGCAGACATGATTGTGCTAAACTCATGAGGATAATGCGCTTTCAGATATGCCATTTGATAGGACATGAATGTGTATGCGACGATGTGCGACTTGTTGAAAACGTATAACCCAATGGTACATAATTTCTTCCAGACTTTATTGAGCATAGGTTTGTCATGCCCATTTTTTATTCCTCCCTTAATGAATCTTTCTTTCCATTCTTTGATTTGCTGTTTCTTTCCGAGGTCTTTACGGAAACAGTCTGCTTCTGCATCCGAAAAACCAGCTATCATCTGTGAGAGTTGCATCACTTGCTCTTGATAAACAATTAGCCCATAACTCTCTCCAAGTATTCTTTCCATGCTTGGAATCTCGTAACCGACTGCTTTCTTCCGATTCTTTCTCTGGATAACTTCTGGAATCCAATCCATTAAGCCAGGGCGATACAAGGTGCTCAGCAATACCAAGTCATTAAAGTTTTCGGGATGCATCTTTTTCAACAAAAACTGCATTCCATTTAAAGAGAACAAGAATACATTATCAGTATTGGCTGACTGGAAAAGTTCTAATGTATCAGGGTCATTGAATGCTATATTGTCTGTGTCAATATGAATATTGTGCGTTTCCTCGACTGCCATCACAACAGCTCTCATCTTTTTCAAGAAGTCATAGTTCAGAACATCAACTTTCACAACACCCATGTCCTCCACATAGAATCCGTCGTATTGGCTAACAAAAACAAGTTCCTTGTCATCATTTGTTGATATACGCTCCATTGGCACATAGTCAGACGTTGGATTCTTACTTACTACCAATCCACAGACATGAACATTTTTCCCATCGATTATGTTTCCTGCCTTATTCTTTGAATAACTAATGATGTTTGCACAGCAATCCTCACCATATTTCTTTCGGATGTAATCAAAGACTTTCTTCTGACCGCCGTCTTCCACATCAATGTCAATGTCTGGCAATATTGTTTCCGGGTTGATGAATCGGTTGAAAAGCAAGTCGTTTTTTAGGGGATCAATCTTTGTGATGCCAAGGCAATAGTTGACGATGGAGCCGCAGGAACTGCTACGTCCTGCCCCTATCCATAAGTCAAGTTCTTCCTTTGCGGCTCTTATTACATCATGCCAGAAGAGGAAATAATTGGCAAAACCCTTCTTTTTGATTGTGTCCAACTCGAAATCTATTCGTTCAGCCACGGTTCCGGGGATAGGTGTTCCATATTTTCGTGTTGCGCCGTCATGCGTCAAAAATGTCAGATAATCATCGGCATCCTTATAACCTGTTGGAACGGAAACATTGGGAAGTTCAGGTTTTCGATTTATCTCATACAACTCGCACTTATTCCAAATTTCCATCGTGTTATCTATGGCTTCTGGAACGTCAGAGAATAACTCGTTCATTTCCTCTTGGCTCTTCAGCCATTCCTGACGTGTGTATTTTAGTCTGTTGGGATCCTGTTTGCTTTTACCTAACGTCTTGTAAAGCAAGGTATCATGATCGTCTGCGTCTTCCTCGGTTGGGAAATGGCAATCGTTGGTGGCAACAAGTTTTACGCCACATTCCTTTGATAACCGAATCAGTACGTCATTGACTTTCTGCTGCAATGGGTTCATGCCTGTATTTGCGTTATTGGCGTCCTTGCTTGAAATTACATGACGCATCAATTCAAGATAGAAATCTTCGCCAAATATGTTCTTGTAATACAGGATGGCGGACTTTGCACGTTCAATATCGTCACTAATTATTGCACGTGGAATCTCACCGCCGAGACAACCAGACAAAACGATAAGCCCTTCATGGTATTGTTCCAAATGTGATTTTGCAACTGCGGTTTGCCCCATGACGTAATGTTTGTTGGACTCATTAACTAACCTAATGAGGTTTCGATAACCAGTCAGATTCTTGGCAAGAATTGTAAGGTGGAATCTTAGTGTTCTCAAAGCATCGTAACTATTATCATTTGTGACATTCAGCTCACATCCTGCTATAGGCTTGAAGAAATCTTCCTTTTCCCTGTTCTTGTTAATAAACTTCGTATGGCAGAATAAATCTGGTATGCCTGCGAGCGTTCTGTGATCTGTCAGTGCCATACCTTTCATTCCATCGGCAACAGCCTTGTCGGTGTACTCTCTTACACTTCCCATTGCATTACCCACGGAATAGCATGAGTGTAAATGTAGATGAATAAAATCTTTCATGGTAATTCGTTGTTAAATGTTGAGTTCATAATATATTTCATGATATTAGGATTGAGTCATTACATCCATTCTCATTTCACCTATAAAAAAGTCATTCTTGTCTAGGACAAAAAGAAAAAGTAGTCGAGGTCATAATTGTTCCTTGCTTCATCTATCTCAATATCGGCACATCTGGCATTCTGCTTCTTGTACCATTTGTGAATGAAAATTTCAAAAGTGTCCATATAAATGCGTTTTTGAAGTTTGATGGGCAAAATTAAAAGAGAGGTGTGCCATTACAGGGCGCACCTCTCAAAAAAGTGACTATTTATAGTGATTTTTTATTTGCAGGCAATCGGATCTCCGCAATATTGCTTACGTTGACACTTCTTGCACATTTCTCCACGCCAGACTTTGTCAAACTCCTCCATTGCGGCTTCTACAAGTTCTGGATCGTCAGTTAGAATACCTGCCTCAAAATTCCTCCGATTAGGTGACTTCATTCCCATACCAGCACCGGTGAGGTTGGCACTACCGATGTATGCCGTTTTGCAGTCGATAACGATGATTTTGAAATGCACCCGAGGACATAGCGCACGTTCCAAACCTGTAATCAAATTCTTATACTTGTCAAAATCCTCACGAAAAGCTTGACCTGGTTCCTTCGCGTGTATCAGCCGGACATTCACCCCTTTGCCAATCAACTCCGACAACACTCCAAGGAAAGGCTTTTCCGTCTTTCCATTGGAGATATACAAGTCCTTGATGTCAGCTGTGCCTATCCAAAGAGTGTGCTTCACAGATAGAACGAGTGAAAGTACATCTCTATAATGAGATAAATCTGAAATAAATTTAATCATTGAAGACTTGTTGCAAGAAGTTGTTCGGATAATTTCATTGCTGTTGCAAACGAATTCCAATCTTCAATGTTTTGTGGAACTCGAAAAGGAATTACACTAATAACACCGCCTTCGTTATCTAGATATTGAGTACCTTTTCCTGCCAATTTATATTTTTTCAATATATTATTGCCATCGTCAGGATAGACATAACCTCCTAAAGGGGCATCCATACAGTACATATATGAAACTACTTGATATAAGTCTTCTCTACCGACATTACCATTCAAGTGTTTATATTTTGCATCAAGGATATAATCCTTTCGATAAAAATCAGGGTACATCCTTCTGCTGTTATTGTCAAAGTAGTCTTCATCAGATGGTTTCTCAAACATTCGTACTCCCCCTTTGGACTCTTTGTTTTGAGGGTGCTTAAAGTTGAGATCTTTGAGAATTGTATTAAGATACTCCTCCCATAACCAGGCACCATCAAACAAAATTCCGTAAACCTTATTTTCTTCTTTGCCATATTTTAACGACTCATGACGTAAAATACGAACACAAAGATGTTGAAGATCCCTGTATTTTAGGAAATATGGATGCACTTTAGGCTTCAAATTCTGCTTTAGCACTTTTTCTCTTTCGCGTCCATTATAAGATGGAGTTGAACTAACAATTAGAGAGACACATTCCTTAGTTTCCTGATCGTTTGATAGTATAGAGGCTCCAAAGGGATGATGCTTTATATATTCGATCGTATGCCTAATCAATTGAGTAATCGAATTGTCATAACTATGTTGTCGATTACTATAGCTTATACGTCCACGGAAAGGAATATCATTCCTTATAACTCTATTGATGTTAATTACACCATGAACTTGCGCATCATCATGTTGCTGTGTCTTGTATTCCTTGTATAGCCCTTGCGACATTGCTTTTTTAAGCATCGATGGAAATAGAAACAATAAGAAATCAAGAATTTTATCGTCTTGATTACTTGCATGATCTAAACTAAGGACATTAATTGACAGGATCTTTTGTAGCATATAATATAGAAAAAAGTCCTGCCCATAATCTTCTCCATTGGTGTTTTTTTGGCAATGAGTAAATCTTGAATGAATACTCAACGAGGTATCTTTAATACCAATGAAGCCCATTAAATTACCTGTTGTAACATCCACAGACGCATACTTTCCGGAATCAGAGTATTGCAGATTCTTTGCATTTACGATAGACGATTCATAAATGTTTCCGCTTGACTCGCTAAACGAATGAGGAAAAATCAGTAAATCAGGATGATTTCTTAATTGGCCTATACTTGCAATTTTCAATACATCCTCAACTGATTTATCCCCTTCAATTCGTTTTGGATCTTGGAGATTATCTGTAAGATGAATAAACTTAGTCATTTGCCTCTGTGATTACTTTCTTAACAACACCGTCCTTCTCTTCATATTTTTCAACCAAATTATAAGCTTTTTGCAATGTGCGGAGCTGTTTACCTAAATCAGGTACACCTCTAAGGTACTCAAAAAGTAAACCATAAATATGGTTTTCCCATAGATTCTCCCAAGAACTATCTGTAAGTTTGTCATCTTCCAGATAATTCTTAAGTTTAAGGTAATAAGACGCACCAATCTGATATGCCGAACTTAATCCTTGTATTGTCAAGATACATAAATTAAGATTATTCATTCTGGAACGAATATCCTTATAATTAGATTTTAGGACGTCACTTTCGTTGATCATCTCTACTCTGCTATCCGCCTTCACCTCTTTGAAAGCAAAACGACGTCTCATAGCAAAGTCCATGCTTTCAACGCTGCGATCAATGTCATTCATCGTTCCTATAATATAGACATTTTTAGGAATATAAAATTTGTACTTATCATCACCTTCAAGTGTATCATCGTAAATATCCTCCTCTGTCCATAGGTTTGAATATTGTGTTGATATACGACCATCAGTACCTCTATAACCTGGATCAACAGAGAAAAACAATTCTCCAAATATCTTAGACATCTCACCACGGTTAATTTCGTCAATAACAAAAACATACTTTGGCGCATTGGCTTTATTCTCGGAATTCTGGTAAGCCTTTAAAGCTTTACGACAAAAAGCCATAAATATACCATCTTTACGTTCAAAACCAATTTCGCTAGAGTTGGCAGACTTTATTGGTCTTAATCCTTCAATAAAATCGGAATAATCAAATGAAGGATGGAATTGTACAAAGCCATATCTCTCACCTTTTGCACCAAAAGATTCCGCTATTTCTTTTGCCAAATATGTTTTACCAGTTCCAGGAGCACCAGTAAGAATAAGGTTTTTATTATTGATAAGCAGTTGTTTATATTGTTCCATATCTAATAGTTTTATGCATGATTTTATGTTATAATATTTTCCAAAATGAAGATACTCTTTCATGTGTCTTTGACAAAAATCAAAAACTTTGTAAATTATCTCCTGTTTTTCAAGTTTACAAACGTCATCGACTGAAATACTCTCCCATGATTGTAAATCAGCAGTATCGTCATTTATAAAAAGGCCATTTCGTTGGTTACAATCGATATGAATTCCAAAGCCATCCTTTGTAATATCAATTACAAAGAAAATTTTACTTTTAGAATCTTTTGAATATGGAGGACATAATTGTGCCCAATGATATTCCTCAAATTTTTGTCCTTGGTTTTGTGGATTACGTCTAATGCTGGGATCATAGCCATGCTGTCTCATTCCCTCAGCAATTTCTCCAAGTTTATCATATACTCTTCTAAGAAGAGAATGTGCTTCTGGATATTCAGAAGCTGATTTTCCTCCATATTTTTTTAGGAGTTCAAAGTCTTCTTTTGTCAAAAACATAATTAACTATAAAATTTTAATTGCAATGGCAGCACAAGCTTCTGCATCCGCCAATGCATGGTGATGATTCTCTAAATTATATCCGCAACGCTCGGCTATGATGTCAAGGTTATGATGTCCTTCTGGCCAGACCTCTCTTGACTTTAGGAGTGTGCAATGAAATTCATAGTCGGGATAGTCCATCTGATAGGTGCGGAATGCTGCTTTCAGGCAGCTCTCGTCGAAGGATTTGTTGTGAGCGACTAAGGGCAATCCGCGCTCGCCGTTCATGCAGCTGACGCCTTCGATGCCGTGCTGCCTGAGCAGTGCTTCCACCTTTTCCCACACGAAAGGGAAGACGGGCGCGTCTTCGGTGTCTTTGGCGCATAGTCCGTGCACCCGAGTGCACCAGTAGTTGTAATACTCCGGCTCAGGCTTGATAAGGGAGTAGAATCTATCGACAATCTCGCCATTGCGCACGATGACGACGCCAACCGAACAAACCGATGAACGCTCGCAGTTGGCGGTCTCAAAATCTATGGCGGCAAAGTCTTTCATTATTATTCCTCCTTGTATTTATTCCACATTCTCTTAATAATTCCAGCCATTTCCTTGCGCAGCCAAAGCGGTTCGAGCACTTCCATCTCGTCGCGGTTCCAGAGTAGTTCCTGCTGGAAATCGAAGGTGGGGCGCACACGCAGTTTGAAGATGCTGTATTCCTCGTTCCGTTCCGTTTCCTGCTGGGCTTCGCCTGGCATCATCGGCAAGTCGCGGAGGTAGTTGGCCTGTCCGGCGCTGACTTTCAGCACCACATCCTCAATCTTGCAGCTCTTTTCGGCGATGATGCCGAAGCAGCCATCGAAAAACTCTTTCGGCTTGAAATCCTCCGGATACTCGAATGAATGGCTCGACAGCCGGAGATCGCGGATGCGGTCGAGGCAAAACACGCGGTCTTCGTTGGCGGGCCATTTCCGTCCGACCATGTACCATCGCTGCCGGAAAAGCTTCACACACAAGGGCATGAGATAATGCTCCTTCTCGTCTTCACGCCAATAGTTGTAATAGACAATGTGAATGAAACGGTTCTTCTTCATCGCATTGATGATGGGGTCTAAATATTCTCGTCCGCTCGGCACTTCTTCAAGAATAATTCTGTCCTTGATCGATTTGCTTCCGCTGAGCGAATTGCTGACGGAGTACGTGTCTAACAGCCAGTTTTCGATGTTTCCCTGCCTCAAATCTTCATCGTTATCAATGTAATATCTGTAAGGTGCTGTTTTTTCGCATTCAATGTTCAAGCCGAAAGTGTCAAGAATCGCCCACTTCCATTTGATGAAAGTGCGTTTCAGCATCGGTTTGCCCTGGCTGATGTCGTCGTCTTCAATCCATCTGCTGTTGAGCTCTTCAAATGTTATCTTGCGGGCGGAATGGATGGTATTTGCTATCCACACGAGTTTGTTTGTCTGATTCAGCGGCATGACTTATCTGTTTGTTAAAATTCGGTCTGCAAATATAGCGAATATATGTGCCCGTTGTGGGCATAAGTTGTTTTTTTCTTTTGACCATTTAAAAAACCACCCTGTTTCCAAGGTGGTTTTTCAGTCATGATAAAAGCTTGATTTCAAGCTTACTTCACGTTGTCTTTTCCGACCTGAACGGCCTGCATGTTCAACGGGATGAGCTTGTGGGCGCGTTCCGGTAGGCTGTGGCGCAGACCTTCTTCGACGTTCTTGTCGAGGATGATCGGGCGGAGCTTCAGGAAAGCACCGAGGATGATCATGTTGAACACCTTGCTGTTACCCATGTCGGATGCCAGCTGGGCGCCTTCGATGGTGTGGATGTGAATGTCGGTACGTGTTGGCTTCTTGGTGATGCCGTTCGGGTCGTAAAGGAGGTAACCGCCCGGTTTCACTTTTGATTCGAATTTGTCGAGTGACTGCTGGTTGAGGATCACTGCTGTGTCGAAAGCGTTGAGGATAGGTGAGCACACGCGTTCATCGCTGACGATGACAGTCACGTTTGCTGTGCCACCGCGCATCTCGGGACCGTATGACGGCATCCAGCTCACTTCTTTGCCTTCCATAATACCGCTATAAGCAAGGATCTTACCCATTGACAAGACACCTTGTCCGCCGAATCCGGCAATAATAATTTCTTCTGTCATTGCTTTACTTTTTTAATTATTTTTCAACGAGCTTTCCGTCAACTTTGATGTCTCCGAGCGGATATTCAGGGAGCATGTTCTCAACTAACCACTGGTTGGCCTTGACAGGGTCCATCTTCCAGTTCGAGTTGCAGTTGGAAACGATTTCAACGAAGTTCACGCCGCTCTTGCCATTGATCTGATTTTCAAACGCCTTCTTGATGGCGGCCTTTGCCTTGCGCACGTGTGCCGGGTCATACACGGCCTGACGTGTGACGTATTTGGTGCCGGGAAGGTGGGCGATGAGTTCCGTGATATGGAGCGGGTAGCCGTTGTTCGGGATGCCGTCGAAGCCTGCGCCTGCCGGCAACGTGGCCTTACGTCCGTAAGGTGTCGTGGCGGTCTTCATGCCTTCGAGTGTGGTAGGGGCCATCTGGCCGCCTGTCATGCCGTAGATGCCGTTGTTGACGAAGATCATGGTGATGTTCTCGCCGCGGTTGCATGTGTGGATAGTCTCGCATGTTCCGATGGCCGCGAGGTCGCCGTCGCCCTGGTATGAGAAGACGACTTTGTCAGGCCACACGCGCTTGATACCTGTCGCGCATGCTGTCGCACGGCCGTGGGCTGCCTCGATGAAGTCAACATCGAAATAGTCGTATGCCATGACCGAGCATCCTACAGGAGAAACGCCGATGGTCTTCTCATCGATGCCTAATTCTTCGATGACTTCGGCAATGATGCGGTGAATTGTACCGTGACCGCAGCCTGGGCAATAGTGGAAAGGCTTGCTTGTCAATAACTTAGATTTCTCGTAAACTAAGTTTTCTGGTTTGATGATATCTTCAACTGTCATTTTCTTATTCTCCTATAATTTGTTTCTTCATTGCTTCGAGAACTTCTTCCGGTGTGTGGATGATGCCACCGACGCGGCCGAAGTGTTCGGCTTTGACGCGGCCGTTGCATGCCAACCTGACGTCTTCAATCATCTGGCCACAGCTCAGTTCGACTGAAAGGAATCCTTTGACGCCGTGGTTGATGAGGTTTTCGATAGCCTTTGTAGGATAAGGGAAGAGGGTGATCGGACGGAGAAGGCCGAGTTTCAGGCCCTGTTCGCGGCCGAGCTGCACCGACTTCTGTGCGATACGTGCGCTTGAGCCGTATGCCACGAACACGTAGTCGGCGTCTTCGCAGTTAATCTCTTCGTAACGCACTTCGTTCTCTTCGACCATCTTGTATTTGGCCTGAAGGTGACGGTTGTGCTCTTCCATCTTGTTGGAGTCGAGGTCGAGGGAGGTGATGATTCTGTGCTGCGTCCCTCTCTTGCGGCCTGTCAACGCCCATGGGTATTTGGCTTTGATTTCCTCTTCTGTCATGCGTGGCTTCTGTTCCGGAAGGACGACCTTCTCCATCATCTGGCCGATTGCGCCGTCCGAGAGGATGCACACTGCCATGCGGTATTTGAATGCGAGGTCGAAGCCGAGGGTCACGAAGTCGGCCATTTCCTGCACTGACGCCGGGGCGAGGACGATGTTCTTGTAGTCGCCGTTGCCGCCGCCCTTCACTGCCTGGAAGTAGTCGGCCTGTGACGGCTGGATCGTGCCGAGGCCCGGACCGCCGCGGACGACGTCAGCATAGACGCAAGGTACTTCGGCACCAGCGATGTAGGCGATGCCTTCCTGTTTCAGGCACACGCCCGGGCTTGATGATGATGTCATCACGCGTTTTCCAGCCGCGCCGGCAGCATAGACCATATTGATAGCTGCCAATTCACTTTCTGCTTGCAGAACGACCATGCCGGTACGTTCATAAGGGTTCTGTTCTGACAGATACTCAATCACTTCCGACTGTGGGGTGATAGGATATCCGAAATAAGCATCGCAGCCGTAGCGGATGGCGCTTTCTGCCAATGCTTCGTTACCCTTCATCAATTTTAATTCTCCCATTATTTTTAATTTTTAAATGTTTGACAATGATTTGATTACAATTTCACTTTATAGACAGAGATGACACCGTCGGGGCAAACAATGCCGCAGCTCGCGCAGCCGATGCACTTGTCGGGTTCTGCCATGTAGGCGTAATTGTAACCTTTTCCATTAACTTCTTTTGCCAATCCGAGGACCTGCATCGGGCAGTTGACGACACACACGCCGCAACCTTTACAACGCTCAGTATCAACGGATACAGCACCTTTGAAACCTGCCATAATTTTAAATTTTTAAGTTATTATTATGTTTGAATTTTTCTTGTTATCCTGTTTTTCAAAAACGCACAAAATTACAAAACATTTTCGAGCAAATCAAAAAAAAAGCGAAATATTTTTGATTAAATATTTTGAAAAAAACTTGAAAACGGAAAACAAAAAAAGCGCGGAAGTGTTCTACAGTAAATGGTACGGTACAACCACAAGAAAAAAACACAATCCGCGCCTGAACTTCTGTTCAAGCCGTGGAATGTTTCGTCTTTCCTGTTTTAAAGTGTACCGATTCTTTTACTGTAGATGAAACATCGCAGCTTTATTAAAAATGCCGAAAAATCAGCAGTGCAAATATATGGATATTTTTAATTCAATTGTAAATTTGTAGAAAAAAATTGTCATAATCACATTTTTACAAAAAAGGTTTGAGAGAAAAGCATCTCCCAAACCTTATTAGTATCTGTTCGAAATCCGCGTGATCTGCGTGATTTTTTACTTCACCGGATGGTCTTTCGCGAATGCCTGAAGTCTCTCGGCGAGGACAGGGATTTCCTCTCTCTGAATCAATGAGGTGCAGGCGCGAATGCCCTGACGTGTGGAGCCGCATGTGTCAAGCGAGATTGCCGAGATGCCGTAGTACATCATTTCTTCGACGAGGTCTGCGCCGGTGAATCCGGGGTAGCAGTATGTGAAGTAGAAGCCGTCAGCGATCGGCTCGCCGAGGTCTTCGTCGTATGTGATGTAGAAGTTGGCGGCAGTGAATGCGTCTTTCATCATCTTCGCCTTGCGGCCGTATTCGAGGACATCGTCGCGGTAGTTGTAAATGCCGTCGTTGACTGCCTTCAGCACGCCTGCGAGTGCGTATTGCGCCGAGTGTGAGACGCCTGACGTGAGCGGGTGTAACGCGCCGAAGAGAATGCCGCGCATAAAGATCTCCTGTCCGCAGAAGCCTTTCAAGTCAGGGTAGTGACGTTTTGCCAGCTTGTCGCTGATGCCGAGGAAAGCGCAGCGTTCGCCCGCGAAGCTGAACGCCTTAGAGCTGGAAATCATGAGGATGTAGTTGTCGGTGTACTTCCCTACTGTCGGCTGGAACGGCGCGACGCCCGGATGGCTGTAGTCTTTTCTGAAGTCCATGCCGAAATATGCGAGGTCTTCAAGCACGATGACGTCGTATTTGTTTGCAAGCTCGCCGATGATCTTGAGTTCCTCGTCGGTGAGGCACACCCATGTCGGGTTGTTAGGATTCGAGTAAAGGATGCTGTGGATCTTGCCTGTTGAAAGTATCTCTTCGAGTTTCGCGCGGAGTTTCTCGCCGCGGTAGTCGTAGATGTCGAAATGCTCCATCGGGATGCCGAGGACCTTGCACTGGAATTTATGGACAGGGAATCCTGGGTCAACGAAGAGCATGGTGTTCTTCCCTTTGTTAATATGTCCTGTGATCATGAATGATGCGAACGCGCCTTGCATCGAGCCGACGGTCGGGACGCAGTTGGCTGCATCAACGTCAAGGTCGAGGAAATTCTTGATGAAACGCGATGCTTCTTTCTTCAGTGCCGAAACGCCGTCGATAGGCGGATAACATGCCGCGACGCCGTCCTGCACGGCTTTCATCTGTGCCTCGATGCCGGCTTTCGCCGCAGGGAGACCAGGGTTGCCGATTTCCATGTGGATGAATTTCGTGCCGCTTGCCGTCTCGAGGTCTCTCGCGAGCTTGTTGATTTCACGGATGCCGGCCTTGCCGACGCACGGAAGGTTGCTTTCTGCAAACACCTTCTTCGCGATTTCTTCTTTAACTATGTTGTTTTTCATGTTATATTTATTGATTTTTAATGAATTACCTCGAAAATAATTTTCCGCAAAGATAATATAATTTGTTTTGATGTCAAATGAAAAATATTAAAAATTAAAATCTGTACCCGATGCTGAATCTGGCCGTCCAATAGCGATATACCGACTTGGACTTCCCTCCCATGATTTTGTCCATACCGCGTAAGTTTATGTAACTCATTGTCGTGTTATAGTATGCAGCAACATAGCCTCTTTCCCATGAGTATGAGATGCTTGCCTTGCCGTTGCAGCAGAAGTTAAGTGGGAAATATGGCACATTGTAATTGTTGTCTTTTATTTCGATGTCGAAGTCTTCGGCGTTTGTCTTTCTTGAGTAAAACACGTCAGATAGTGACATCGCTCGTTTGTTCCATATCATTAATGCGGGTTCTATTGAGAAGTGTATTAACCATGAGCGTTCAGGAACCCAGTTGTAGGCGTAGCCGATGCCGGCTGACAGATATTTTGTTGTCCACCCTGACAGCACTTCTGTTATCGAATCGCGCTGAACTTCGTGAAACCCCCAGTCTTCATAGTAATGGTCGAGGACTTCTTGATAAATGTCGTTATCATATCCGAGCCATAGATTATCGGAGTGAAACGACATCACAGCTGTCATGCTGCCGGCGCTAATTTTCTGGATTTGTGAAAAAGAAAATGCGGCCGGATATGAGAATTTCTTGTTGTTGAACACGTAATATGCGTTGATTGTCAATCCTTTGAGGTTGTTTTTGTACGACACTTCTGTTTTAAATCTGGTATCGTAGAAGTCTCCTACACTGAATAGGCGGATTTCGCCACCGAAGCAGCTGTTTAATAACCTTAGGCCGAAGTCACGGTCATTCGTCTTTCCACTGATCTTCCTGAAATTGACCGAAATCACCGCGCCAACTCCTCTGTAAGCGACGCCAATTCCTGTGGTGGTGTTGAGCTTGCTCCTGATGGGGTCGGACTCTCCGTCAATGACGAGGTTGTAGTGGTGCTGCATCAGGTTCTCGTTGAGGGAAACGGTCCATTTCCCCCACGGCCTGCCGATGTAAAGCGTGTCGTATCTGACTTGTGGGTAGAAAATGCGGTGGACAATATTTCTGACAAAACCGTTGTTCTCTTTCTCGGTTTTTCCCTGAGCGCACACATTGGTGCAGATGCACTGCAACGCGGCCAGAACAATGATTAATGTCGAAATTTTTCTCATGGTCGGGAGTATAATCAAAAAAAGGCTTGCAAATCATTAAAGTCAACTCTTTGCAAACCTTTGTGGGTCGTACTGGACTCGAACCAGTGACCTCTGCCGTGTGAAGGCAGCGCTCTAAACCAACTGGGCTAACGACCCGTCGCCACTTGTAAAAAAAAACGCCGCTCGGCGTCTGTTGTGGGGCGAACAAGGATCGAACTTGTGACCTCATGCCTGTCAAGCATGCGCTCTAAACCAACTGAGCTACCGTCCCGATTGCGAGTGCAAAAGTACAACAAATTTTTATACGTGTGACATTTTTTGTAAAAAATTTTTTCCTATCTTTGAATTTTCAAAATCATTAAATCATGAGAAGAATTAAATGCTTGCTAATCATTGCGTTAATGGTAGTCTTCAACATGACAGCCAACGCACAGGAGAAGAAAAATTTCGAACTTTCCGACATTTATGAGGTGCCGACGTTCCAGACGAAGGGCGTAAAAGGCATGAATCCGATGCGAGATGGCAACTCCTACGGCACCATCGAGAACGGAGAATTCAATATTTATGAGTATAAAACCGGCAATAAGGTCAGCACTCTGTTCCGCTTTTCCGAACTGATCCCAGAAGGGGAAAACGAAGCGATCCGCCCGTACAACTATACTTTGAGCGACGACGAGTCGAAGGTGCTGTTCCTCACAAACGTAGATTACATCTACCGCCACTCGTTCACAGCCGATTATTTTGTCTATGACTTGGCTTCAAAGACATTGACCCCGCTCTCGGAAAACGGCAGCCAGCGTCTCGCCACGTTCTCTCCCGACGCCACGAAAGTCGCTTTCATGCGCGACAACAACCTGTTTATTAAGGACCTCGCTTCGGGAAACGAGACGCAGTTCACCGACGACGGCCTTTACAACCATATTATTAATGGTGCTCCCGACTGGGTCTATGAAGAGGAGTTCAGCTTCTCGCTCGGCTATTTCTGGTCGCCCGACAGCAGGAAAATCGCCTTCTACAAATTCGACGAGTCGAAGGTGAAGGAGTTCCAGATGGAGGAGTTCATCGGCCTCGAACCTGCCTACCCCGACTGGTACAGCTTCAAATATCCGAAGGCCGGCGACGACAACTCCGTCGTCGAAGTCTATGTCTATGACCTCGAAAGTGGCAAAACGACAAAGATGGACACAGGGGAGGAGACCGACATCTATCTCCCGAGAATGAAATGGACGAAGAACGAGAATGTCCTTGCGATTCAGAGACTTAACCGCCATCAGAACCATCTCGAAATCCTCGCCGCCGACGCGACGACGGGTGAGACACACGTTTTCTATGATGAGACAAATCCCTATTATATCGACATCACCGACGACTGGACTTTCCTCGACGACGGGAAGTCGTTCCTCATGACAAGCGAGAGGTCGGGTTACAACCACATTTATTTGTGCAGGCTCGACGGCTCCGAAAGCAAGGCCCTCACTTCCGGCGACTGGGACGTCACAAGGATCTACGGCTTCGACGGCAAGGAGATTTATTTCCAGGCGGCGAAGAACTCCCCGATCGAGCGTCAGATCTACGCCGTGAACATGAAAGGCTCGATGAGGACTATTATTAATAAGGTAGGGACAAACAACGCCCGTTTCAACAATTCCTTCAAATATCTTATCAACATTAACTCGACGGCGACGCAGCCTTATCTTTATGAACTTTATACAAATAAAGGAAAACTGATGAGGGTTCTTGAAGACAACCACGAACTTTTGGAGAGACTTAACGCATACAATATCAGCGACAAACAATTCATCAAGATCAGCGACCCGGCTTTTATCATGCCCGACAGCTCGACCGTTGAAATCGACGGCTGGCAGATCCTCCCTCCCGATTTCGACGCCAGCAAGAAATATCCTGTCTTGATTTACGTCTATGGCGGCCCGGGTCATCAGACCGTCATGAACCAGTGGGATCACAGCGACTGGGATTGGATGCAGCTTCTCGCGCAGCGCGGAATCATCTCGGTGTCTATCAACAACAGAGGCAGCGGGGCGCAGGGTCAGGAGTTCAAGAAGATGACCTACCTCGAACTTGGGAAATACGAGACCGAAGATATGATAACGCTGGCGAAATACATGGCGAAGCAGCCATACGTCAACCCTGACAAGATTGCCATCTACGGCTGGAGCTACGGCGGCTTCATGGCTGCCAACGGCATCACCAAGGGTGCCGACGTCATCAGCACCGCGGTCTCCGTCGCGCCGGTGACCAACTGGAGATTCTACGACAACGTATATACCGAGCGTTACATGCGCACGCCGCAGGAGAACCCGACGGGCTACGACGACAACTCGCCAGTGAGCAACACCGCGCTTATCAAGGGCAACTACCTGCTCTGCCACGGCAGCGGCGACGACAACGTCCATTACCAGAACGCGATGGAGCTGATCAAGTCGATGATCGCCAACAACGTGCAGTTCGACCTGATGATTTATCCCAACAAGAACCACGGCATCTACGGCGGATACGAAGAGTTCGGCGACGGCGAATGCAGGATGCACCTGTTCACGAAGATCGACAATTTCCTGTTCAGACATCTGCTTCATTAGCATAAAGTGTTGAGAGTGGAGTGTTGAGAGTGGAGTTTGAAATTAATAACTCCACTCTCCACTCTTAAAACTTCACACTTTAATATTAAAACTTCACACTAAAAAATAATAAAAAAAGTTTTTGGTGTAAAAAAAAATGTTGTATTTTTGCACCCGCTTAAGATAAGCAAGTTTTTTAGTTTAACAATTAAAAGAAAGAGGTGTATTAAAATGATCATTATTCCTGTAAAAGACGGTGAAAGCATCGACCGCGCCCTGAAGCGCTACAAGAGAAAGTACGAGAAAACCGGTGTTGTGAAAGAATTACGCAACCGCCAGAAATTCACAAAGCCATCTGTCATCAAACGTGAACAGATGCAGAAGGCCATCTACGTACAGAAGCTTCGTCAGGCCGAAGAGAACATGTAGTCGGTGCGCACTTAGTGCAAGAATATTGTCAGAGAAAATTCCGTTCCGGATGAAACCGGGGCGGGATTTTTTTTGATTGGATTTGACAGGTTGCGTGAAGCTCGCATCCGTAGTTGTAAATATTCTGTGATGCTGATGAGCAACCACGGATCTTCAAGAGATTCATCGATAATCCCGAACATGCCCGCCTTACAAAAACATTTTTCGGGCGAAATCGATGGATTTTTATATCGGTTTCGCCCGAAACATCCAAAAGGCAGTTGCTGAATGTTCGGAGTTATGTCTGCGGAAAAAAGAAATTTAGAACGGAGATTTATACGCAAATTAAGTTTCGTAATTTTTTTGTCGCTGTTTTGTATTATAAGACAGGACACAG
>CALBNV010000092.1 GCA_937896895.1 uncultured Bacteroidales bacterium
GCCATCTGGATATCAAGACATGCGCAGCAGATCAAGGGTATGGCTTTCCAGACTGTGAGGAACGCATACCGCAAGAATCCGAATGCAGACCCAAGGGACTATGAGACGAGTCTTCTGTATCGGATTGAGAGCGGAAAGGCATGTGCGCTACGCAACAAGGCCCTGTATGCCAAGGTGCTGAAGCATACGACACAGGAAAGGCTTGCCAAGTATCTGAAGGACAACAGGATAGACAAGAGCAGCTACAGCGACTACTTGGATGCCTGTGACTGGATGAAGCTTGACCTCTCCGACACCAAGGTGCTTTTCCCACATGACTTCCATGCTCTGCATCATGAGTACACCAGACAGTATGCGAAGAGCCATGAGGTCACTGACCAGACGATGGACAAGCGTATGTCAGAGGTGGCTGACAGGTTCTCCTATCTTGGAGACTTCAGCGGTGACGGACTGTGCGTGATCATCGCAAGGTCTAAGCTCGACCTCATCGATGAGGGGGCATATCTGCACCATTGCGTAGGCAAGATGAGATATGACGAGCGACAGGCCAAAGGTGAGAGCCTCATCTGCTTCATACGAAAGGAAAGTGAACCTGCGATTCCGTTTGTGACGGCAGAGGTGAAGATAGCGGAGAAGACGCTTCGTGTAGCACAGTGCTATGGGGACCACAACCACATCGTGGAAGAGGTCAAGCCGTTTGTGAACCAGTGGATGGTCACATCAAACAGAAAATTACGTAAGGGGATGCCCATCCGAGCCTGACGGCCTGTGCCGTCAACGGAGGGCACGGACCCCTTCGGAAATATATTTCTTACAATCTCTCGATGCTATCCGTTGGGTGGCATTGGGAGGTTGGAAGGGAAACCAACCTTGTTTGGATTCGAACACCACCGTTGGTCATCCGCCTGTGCGGAGCCTATGGGGTCTGATTTTTAGATTAAAAGATAACTTCCGATTTTGCTCCATCCCTACCAAGCACAGGGATGGGGCAGCCTTTAGGGGAGGAATATGAGCAGATACGTTGAGATCGACAAGAAAGACAGTCTGTATAAGGTCCTGAAGTTCATGCAGAATTGTACATCTTCGAATATGACATACATATCAACAATCAGAATGTTTGATGGAAAGCTTTATGCCACAAACGGCTATGCAATGGGTGTCTATGAACTAAGCGATGAAGAAGCCGAACAGCTTGATGGCATAACAGAGTTCGTTTTCCGAAACGGCATGGTAATGGAGAAGGTCACAAGGTTGGATGCTCCAAAATTTAGGGATGTTACAGAAGGTCAGTACGTCAATACACATACAATCATACCTTACAAAGGGGCATCCACATGGGCATATTGGGCATTCTACCTCGGAAAGGAGAAGTTCATTGTGAATCCTGAATATCTCAGGGTCATGACTCCGGTTGTTGACATGTTCAATGGTTTCAATCTCAGAACCGATAGGGTATGCTGCCGTATTTTCGGAGAACGCATCAACCTCTATATCGCAAGGCTTAATGATGGGAGTTTCTGTTATGACTGAACTTGAGAAGGAAGTCAGGAACACGGCTTTTGAATTCGGATGCGACCTCAACACGGCAACCAACATCGTGCTGTACCAGTATTCGAAACAGCTTAGAGCAGGCAAAGGTGTGGATACGGCATTCGACCATTGCTTCAAGGATGTATGGAGGAACAATGGCACACAGAGATAGGGTTGTGGCATTCAACGAAGACGGTTGCCTGGTTTTCGATGACATTGATGAGGCTGCAAGAGCCTTCAATGTGGAGGTGGACACCATCAGAAGCCATATCTACGACAAGGAAGGCGAGCCACTCAACGGCTATTCGATTGATTACAAGCTGGAGATCTGGGATGTGTACGGAGATTGAGTTCAATTGCAGATGCTGCAGTTCGAGTTTTGTTACAAGCGGATACAGGGCGATATACCAGTATCCTCTTCCGATTCTGATGGCCTTCACGGCCTTCGCGTTCTTCGTGTCCCGGTTCTTGATGTGCTGGGCCTCGTCGATGACGAGCGCGGAGAACTCCTTGTCGTAGTAGGCCTGCTCGAAGTCGCGCTGGAGAAGGGCGTAGGAGGTGACGACGAGGTCGGCCGAGGGAATCTTGTCGAAGTCGTCGATCGCCTCGTACGCGGGCGTCTGGGACGACGTCGCGAGCAGGGTCGCGAGATGCGAACCCGCGGACATCGAGACGACGCCGATGTTCTCGGGGTTAAGCCCGCGCTTCTTGGCCTCGGCACGGACCATCCGGACCGCGCGCTGTCCGTCTTCCCACGCCGTCTGATAGATAGGGAGCCCCTCTGGACGCGGAGTGCGGTAGCAGAGGTTAACCATCTGGAATCCGGCCTTACCGAAGCAATCCGGCCACATTTTGCGGACATGATGAATGTCGCAGCAGCACTGATAAGCGCCGCCGGAGATCATGATGATGATGCCGCCGTTGGGATTCTCGGGCTTGGCCAGCCATTCAATATAGGCGATCTTGTTGGTCGAGCCCTTTTCGTCCGTCATCCTGGCGAACTGCTTGTCCTGGGCATCGGGCATCTTGCCTTCCGGCCAGAGGTATTGACGTTCAGCGGCAATGCCGACGACAGCCAGCATCGAAACGACGACAGCGAGTAATCTATTCATAGTGGGTATATTATAGCAAAAAAACAAGCGGAGGTCAGGAGACCTCCGCCGTGAAAAGTACGCCGCTCGCCCCGAGCGGCATAGACAAAAAAAGAGCCGGCAGCGTCCTACTCTCGCACGGGCGAGTCCCGCACTACCCTCGGCGATGGAGCCCTTAACTTCCGTGTTCGGAATGGGAACGGGTGTGACAACTCCTCTATGGCCACCGGCAAAAAACCGTTAGTTGGGAACTAAAGAGAGTTACAACTCTACGAGAAGCGAGGAATGATCTCACTTTTCAAGTGAAGTTTATTAAAATAAGCTAAGCCGCACGTCTTATTAGTACCGATCAGCTCAACGGATCGCTCCGCTTACACCTTCGGCCTATCGAGGTCGTGGTCTACGACCTGACTTCAGAGCATTGCTGCTGGGAAGACTTGTCTTCGGGGAGGCTTGGCGCTTAGATGCTTTCAGCGCTTATCCGTTCCGGACATAGCTACCGGGCCTGCCGCTGGCGCGACAACCCGAACACCATGGGTCCGTCATTCCCGGTCCTCTCGTACTAGGGAATGTTCCCGTCAATCTTCCTGCGCCCACAGAGGATAAGGACCAAACTGTCTCACGACGTTTTGA
>CALBNV010000093.1 GCA_937896895.1 uncultured Bacteroidales bacterium
TCCTGATGTTCAAGGTGCTGCCGCCCGGGTTCGGGTAGGCGACGGCGACGGCAAAGCCTGCGTCGTGAGCCTCGTCGATGCCGAGGAAGGCCTCGGCGGGGAACTTCAAAATGGCAAACTCATACTTGCTATCATTGCCCGAATTCCTTTCGCGAAGATTCGTCACCACCAAACAACCTCCATCCTGACAAGCATATACGCCATAGGTGTCCATGGCATACTCTTCATCGATATAATACAATTCGTTAAGGATATTCAAATTAAGAGTGCTTTTCCCAATATAAAGCCCCCAGCAAGGATATTGCAACCCAAGCCCAGCACTAATATCAAGCGTGCCAACGGACAAAATGGTCTCTTCATCGGGGAAGCACAAAGCCTGTGATATGGCCGGCCAATCCACCATATCCTTGTCGCCGTTGCTGTCGGCGACCTTGCAGGAAACCTGGTTCATTTCTGCATCCATCTTGTAAATCGTCAAGTCGCCGTAATGTCTCGGATTTCCATTAAAAGCCGGCCATATAACCATGGCCAAGGCATATATGTTGCCGTCAGGCCCGTTAAAGCACCCAAGCATATTCGGGGAGAAATCCATAGTCACAGCGGTTGTTTCGGAAACAATATTCAATTCGAGATCCAATGCCGTCAGCAGATAAGGCTGGTTTCCTGCATTGCCCTCACCAACATAATAATAGCCCAGTACATTGGGGCGGAAAGTCAAGGCATGAAGTGTGTTAGGTGAGCCATATTCAGCCGACGACAAGGGCTGCTCGGCCAGTATGTCACCGGAAGAGGACATCTTAATGATGTCATATTCTTTGTGGCAAATGCTGTTGTTGTCATAATCAGTCAGTCCGAATACAAATGTACCATCGCTGTTCCGATAAAGGTCATGTACCTTATAGCTATGCCCCGGCTCCTGTCCGACAGCCTTGACCAGCACAGGACCGTCAATCTCGTCCAGATTCTCATCAAAACGCGACATATATAGTTCCGTCATATTCCCCTTCGCCAGATATACTGCAATCAGATCATCCCCATCCTGAACTATGCGCACAGAGCTGACCCAAGAATCCTCCTTCGGCAGAAATTCCCGCTCACTGACGGTTCCATCGTTGTTGACTTTATACAATTTGCCATAACCCAAACCACCACTCGACGAATTGTAGTGGTCATAGCCAACGAACACATGACCGTCTCCAACGGCAACACCGTCTATTATGGCACTCTCTGTTTTATAGAGCCTTTCGGGCACAACATGTTCCTGAGAGAAAACTCTCGCCTCACAAAGAAGAACCAGGGCAAGTAAAAGATATTTTTTCATTGTAATTATTATTGAGACTTCTGTTTTTAACAATTTTCGCATCGACACTCCAAATTTTGTGAAGTCTTTTAGCCAAAAATTAAAGCAATCAGTGCGTCAAAGATATTTTTCTTTTATGATTTCCAACAACATAAGAAAATCTTCCCCTATTCCTTCACCCACTTCCCGCTCTCGGCCTCGCTGCCGTCCTTGATCACTTTCCAGACATAAATCCCCGATGGCAATTTCTCGGTATTTATTGAGGTTACGGCACCGGTGATCTCCTGTCTGCCGACGAGCCTCCCGCCCGTGTCGTAAAGCTCCACGTGCGAGCCGGTGAGCGCGGTGCGGATGTTCAGGGTGTTGCCGCCCGGGTTCGGGTAGGCGACGGCGACGGCAAAGCCTGCGTCGTGGGCCTCGTCGATGCCGAGGAAGGCTTCGTGCGGAACTCTTACAATTACATAATCCTTCATGCGGCTATTGTAGCAGGCAAACATCAAATCTTTGTCGGGAGTGACAACAGGGTCATTTCTCAAAACATCCAATGTTTCTTTATCATAATAAATCTCATTGTATTTGTTAAGATTTTCATCCATATAAATTATGTACAGGTGTTGTGGCATAAAATGGTTTACTGGTATATCCATACCTGCCACCATGTAAACCCCACCTTCGCCATCAAAAGCAATTACTCCGCCGTCATCGTTCGTTGGCGTGTGCAGACCCCAGACATAGCCGAGCTGATCAAAATCATCTCCTCCAAAAACTCCCATAAGCACATCGGAGATTATCTCCGGATTTTGGTTGAATTGCGGGAAGCTAAGGGAACATATCGTATATGCATTGCCATTGAATGGATTAGTCTTGATGTTCCCGTTGATTGAAAAACACTTGTAAGGATATGACATGTTGTCTATGTTCTCTTTAACGCTGACATGATTCAAGTCGGCATCAAAAGTATGGCAGTCCCATACTACATCATATTGTTTCTGACTGGCTATCACCACTCTGAACCCGAGTGAATCTGACGACTGAATCATCTGAAACAATGGATTTCCAATAACAGGTATATCCTTCATCAAACAACTGTTTCCAAGACGGCCATCTCTGCTGAATTTCAGAAATTCGACACCCACATAATAAAAATTTTGTCCTTGATAGCAAAGGCTGTCAACAACATAACCGAAAAACAAATTCTCGTCCTTGTCTTCAACCCAGTCCCATGTGCTTTCAGTTTCCCACCGATAATTCCTGAAACTCGTACTCTCCCAGTCATAGTCAAAATATCTGAAATTGCCGTCGTCACCTAAAGTCGCCTTTCTCAGCCTCAACGTGTCGTTCCCATACGTTTGAATCATGAAACCGACCGTGCCGTCACTGAATCGGTCCAAGGTGGAATTTTGGTCATAATACTCCTGTTTTGGTGAGACATGCAGCGGAATTGTGTCAACGGGGACAAGCATATCACCTTCAAACCTGAGTTTGAGAAGGTTTGCACTGCAACCTTCACTGGTGTCATAATTCCAATACTCAATTAAAAATTCATTGTTTTCTGCATCGTAAAACAACGGGCTTGTAATGTCATAATAGGTAGAACCGGTACGGAAAACGGTCAACAACGGGTTTTCAATCTCGGTATATGAATCCGTATTGGAACTTGTTTGACTTTGCGCCCGGCAGTTGCAGCAGAGCAGGAGGACGAACATGGCCGCCGGAAGTAATACTTTTTTCATCTTGTTTAAAATTTTTGTTATGAATTGAAAAATGTTGTTTCCTATTCCTTCACCCACTTCCCGCTCTCGGCCTCGCTCCCGTCCTTGATCACTTTCC
>CALBNV010000094.1 GCA_937896895.1 uncultured Bacteroidales bacterium
GCACTTAGTATTTTCACTGGTCAGTTCACCAAGTCTGCGGCCCATACCCGCAGCAAGAATTATCGCTTGCATTATTACTAATCGGTTTTAAATATTAGTCTTTTACAATATTATTATTTCATACTGTCAACCCAACGGAAGAGACGGTTCCAACGGATCTTGCCATCAAACAATCCACGATCCTGATCGAGCGACATCCAAATAAATATTGGCTTGCCCACGATATGATCCTCAGGCACAAAGCCCCAGTAGCGTGAGTCGAGCGAGTTGTCACGATTGTCGCCCATCATCCAGTAGTAATCCATCTGGAAGGTGTATTCCTTGGCTGGCTCGCCGTTCAGCTCATAGCTATCCTTGCCGGTGCGGACGAGCGAATTACCCTGACCGTCACCCGTCACAAGGTTCTGCTCATAACTACGGATGCAACGGCCATAGAGCTCCACGTTCTCATCGGTCAGCTTGATCGATGCACCACGGCGAGGGATCCAAATTGGGCCATAGTTGGCTGCCGTCCAGTCAGAGAGCTCACGCTGCGGATATACCTGACCTGGCTGCTCCCACTCTATCGGCATCTCATGCACCCACACCACCTTACCGCTCTTTTCGAGCTTCTCCACCATCTCACGGGTCATATTGACCTGATACAATGGCTTATAGGAGTTGGTCACACTATCAGGTTCGACACCGAGGTATTCATATACACCTGGGTCATTGATCTGATATACGTCAGGGCTCAAAGTCGAAGCATTACCCTTGGTGTAGATACCGATCTCACGACGCCAGTAGAGGTCGCTGATGGCCGATTTGGCAAGTACCAGATAGAAATGCTGCAAGTACTTTGGATTCTCCAATGGCTTACCATCGATCATCACCTGACGGTCGATGATCTGCAACGTCTCACCTGGCATGCCCACGAGACGCTTTACGTAGTTCTCGCGACGATCGACAGGGCGATACACGACATCACCGAAGCGCTGCTTGTCGCTCCACACCTTGTCGCGGCCATATGCCTGACAAAGGCTATAATAGTCAGGATTCTCGCACTTGGTGCAGATGGTGTCGCCGTTCGGGTAGTTGAAGACCACGATGTCCTGAAGCTCCACGTGTCCCAGTCCTTTCACTCTGCGGTACTCCCAGTGTGGCCATTCGATGTATGACTTCGTGTTGGTGACAGGCAGTGTGTGCTGTGTGAGTGGCATCGTGAGCGGTGTCTGCGGAATGCGTGGACCGTAGCTGAGCTTGCTGACAAGCAGGTTGTCGCCTGTGAGGAGTGACTTTTCCAGTGAGGAGCTTGGAATCTTGTAGTTCTGGAAGAAGAAGTTATTGACGAAATAAACTGCCACGAGTGCGAAGACGAGTGCGTCCACCCAACTCATGATGGTGCGTGACACGGGGCTTTCGAGTTCCTTCCACCATGTCCATTTTATCTTCCTGGTGATGTACAGGTCGAATATGAACGGAACTACCAGCAGTCCCCACCAGCTCTTTACCCAGTAGAGGAAGGCGAGATAGAGTGCGAGAACGATTATGAACATCACCCAGTTCTTCTTCTGTGGCTTTCCTTCTTCTGCAAGGGCCTTGTCGCGCTCCTGCATTACTTGTTTGCGGCTTTTGTACTTCGTCATGTTATCTTGTCTTCTTTATTTCTATAACCTTTAACCTATAACCTCTCAGCCATTCACGATCTCCATGCAAGTAGCATAGGACAGTTCGCCGGCGTCACGGTACTTCTTTGGAATCTTGTAGTTCGTGCCTTTGTAGCTTATGTATGCACCCCAGCGACCGTTGAGGACCTGCAACTCGGCATCCTCGGTGAAGGTCTGGAGGAGTTTCTTTGCCTCAGCCTCGCGGTGCTGGTCGATGAGCTGGATTGCAGCGGCAAGACCAACCTTCATAGGGTCGTAGTCCTTAGGGAGCGAGGTGTACTTTCCGTCGTAGAGGATGTATGGGCCGAATCGTCCTGCACCAATCGTCACTGGCTTCTCCTTGTACTTGCCGAGTGTGCGAGGAAGGCTGAAGAGTTCCATTGCCTCTTCGAACGTGATGCTCTGTATGCTCTGTCCCTTCTTGAGCTGGGCGAACTGTGGCTTGTCCTCGTCAGAGGCGGAACCAATCTGCACCACTGGCCCGAAACGGCCAATCTTCACGCTTACCGGCTTGCCTGTCTTAGGGTCGTTGCCGAGGAATCTCTCGCCGACCTTGTGCTCGGTCTTGTCCTTGATGGTGTTGTCGATGAGTGGAGAGAAGTCCTTGTCGAAGTCCCGGATCATGGCGTGCCATTCCTTCTTTCCCTCGGCTATGTCATCGAATTCCTTCTCTACATTGGCAGTGAAGTTATAGTCCATGATCTCAGGGAAATACTTCAGCAGGAAGTCGTTCACTACTATTCCGATATCGGTAGGCAGGAGCTTACCCTTGTCGTTGCCGATGAGTTCGCTCTTGGATGTCTTGCTGACCTTTCCGTCGGCAAGTGTGAGGATGGTGTAGGAACGCTTCTCCCCGGCCTTGTTCCCCTTCTCCACATACTCTCTCTGCTGAATGGTTGAGATGATTGGAGCGTAGGTGGAAGGACGTCCAATGCCCAGTTCCTCGAGCTTGCGTACAAGGCTGGCTTCGGTGTACCTGAACGGAGCCTGGGTGAAATGCTGAGTGGCGACTATCTCGTTGCTCGTCAGCACCTGGCCTTCCTGGAGCGGAGGCAGGACGGTCATTATCTCATCATCGCCTTCGAACTCCTCGTCGTTCGACTCCTTGTACACGCGGAAGAAACCGTCGAACTTCACCACTTCTCCAGTGGCCGTGAACTGGTCGTCGATGCCGTCAGCCTCGATGGTCACGGTAGTCTTCTCGATTTCTGCATCAGCCATCTGACTGGCGAGTGTACGCTTCCATATAAGGTCGTAGAGCTTCTTCTCCTGTGCGTTGCCCTTTATCTCGTGATTGCTGGCGTAGGTAGGACGGATAGCTTCGTGAGCTTCCTGTGCGCCCTTCGAGCTTGTGTGGTAGTTGCGTGGCTTTGAGTATGTCTCGCCAAACATGCTGATCACCTCTGCCTTGCTTGTGGAAAGGCACAGTGTGGAGAGGTTGACGGAGTCGGTACGCATGTAGGTAATTTTTCCCGACTCGTAGAGTTGCTGCGCGATGCGCATGGTGTTGCTCACCGAGAGACCGAGTTTGCGGCTTGCCTCCTGCTGCAACGTTGACGTGGTGAACGGCGGTGCCGGACATTTCGACAGCGGCTTCTTCTCCACCGCCTTTATCGTGTAACCAGCTGATTTACAGTCCTCAAGGAACTTAAGTGCTTCTTCTTCCTTTTCAAAACGAGTTGGAAGCTCGGCGAACAATTGATATTCATGGTTGTCAATCGTAAACGAGAAATTAGCCGTGACGCGGTATGCGCTGCTGTTCTGGAAGTTCTTTATCTCGTCTTCGCGTTCCACTATGAGGCGCACCGCCACGCTCTGCACGCGGCCCGCCGAGAGTGCCGGCTTGACCTTTTTCCAGAGGAGCGGCGAAAGCTCGTAACCGACAAGGCGGTCGAGGACGCGGCGCGCCTGCTGTGCCGCCACGAGGTCGATGTCAATCTTGCGCGGGTTGTCGATGGCGTGGAGCAACGCCGGCTTCGTGATTTCATGGAACACGATACGGCGGTATTTGTCCTCCGAAAGTCCGAGTGTCTCAAGCAGATGCCACGAAATGGCCTCTCCTTCGCGGTCCTCATCGGACGCCAACCACACCATCTCCGCGGCGTTCGCGAGTTTCTTCAACTCAGCGACAATCGCCTTCTTGTCATCCGGAACCTCATACTCAGGCTGGAAACCCTTTTTTATATCCAAACTCAAATTCGACTTATTCAAATCCCTGACGTGACCAATACTCGCCTTTACTGTAAAATCCTTCCCAAGAAACCCTTCAATTGTCTTTGCCTTCGATGGAGACTCAACGATAACAAGATTTTTTACCATATTTCTAAATTTAAAATGTTATGTGAAGACCGATAAAAGCCTTACACCTTTATATAAAACGAGTCGCGAAACCGCTCCTCAAACGAATTTTTCGCGTGCAAAATTACTACAATAAAATTTTAATTTCGACAAAAATTTTTAAAAATTTTTAAAGTTTGTTGATTATCAATGCTTTAATTATTTATTTTTGCAAAAATTTTTCAAAAAAAAGGACAACAATGATTATCATTGATAATGTAATAGTTACAGATGAGTTTCTGAATGCTCGTTTTTGCTGCCAGCTTTCACGCTGCAAAGGCGAATGTTGCATTGCTGGTGACGCCGGTGCCCCACTCGACCCCGAAGAAGTCGGAATTATTGAAGAGAATATCGAGGAAATAAAACCTTACATGCGCCCGGAAGGCATCGCAGCAGTTGAGCAAAACGATGTCTATGACTATGATGACGAAGGCAATATGGTAACACAACTGGTTAATAATGAAGAATGTGCATTCGTGTATTTCCATGAAAACGGCACCGCATTATGCGCCATCGAAAAAGCCTATAATGAAGGCAAAATCGACTTCTGGAAACCAATCAGCTGCCACCTCTACCCTATCCGCCTCATCGAAAAAGACGGTTTCATATATGTCAACTATCACGAATGGAGCGTCTGCGTCCCAGCTAAACGCCACGGCGAAAAAGAAGGCATCCCGCTTTACAAGTTCCTCAAACAGCCTCTGACCCGACGCTTCGGAGAAGATTGGTACAACCGCCTGATTGAACAAATCAACAAAAAATGTAAATAAAATTTTTACAATTTTTTTACATCTCTTTTAAATGTAAAAATTTATTAACAATTTGTAATTCAATTACTTACAAAATTTTTGGCACAGTTTTTGATAATGGTTTGTGTATATTTTCATGAACCAATAAATTGTTTTTTATGAATGAAAACGAAATATCAAAGATTGTAATGAACGATGCAATCAAAGTCCATAAAACTCTTGGCCCAGGACTGCTTGAATCTGTTTATCAAAGATGTATGGAATATGAACTGACAAAATCAGGATTATTTGTTGAATGTGAAAAAATATTGCCCGTAAATTACAAGGGAATAAAACTTCCGAGTGAATACAGAATTGATATTTTGGTTGAGAACAAAGTGATTGTTGAAATCAAAAGTGTTGAAAACCTGCATGATGTCCACAAAGCCCAACTTTTGACTTACTTGAAATTGTCGGGATGTAAACTCGGATTGCTGATGAATTTCAATGTAACATATATTGGTTTAGGTGTTAAGAGATTGATTAATGGGACAATATAAATTAACACAAGTTACACAAGTCAATACCACAAGTTGCACGAAAAAAACTTGTGAAACTTGTGTTATAAAACTCGTGAAACTTGTGTTAAAAAAAATCCTCGATTCTATAATAAACCTCTTTTTCCCGAGCGTCTGTGCTTCATGCGGCACGCTATTGTTGAAAGGAGAGAAGACAGTTTGCACAACCTGTCGTTATCTTCTTCCGAAAACAAGATATGAGCTTAATCCCGACAATCCGCTGATGCTCAACTTCTCAGGTCAGATGCCGTTCAATGCAGTGACTGCGGAGTTCTTCTTCAGCAAAAGCGGTCATGTCCAGACGTTGATTCACGGTCTGAAGTATCATGGCGCAAAGGAAAACGGGATATTTCTCGGACAGGAGATTGGCAAAAGCATCAAGCAATCTCCTGTGTTTCAAGGTATTGACTACATCATCCCGATTCCGTTGCATCCCAAAAAACAGAAGATTCGCGGTTACAACCAAAGCATGGTCATCGCGCAAGGGATAGAGGAGGAGACTGGCATCCCGATTGCCGGCAACTGCCTGATTAGGAAGGTGTTCACTTCGACTCAAACGAAAAAATCGCGGGAGGAGAGATGGCAGAACGTGAAGGATATTTTCGCTGTTGTGAATGCGAGCCAGCTTGAAGGCAAACACGTGCTTTTGGTCGATGACGTGCTGACGACAGGCGCCACGCTGATGGCGGCGGGTAAGGCTTTATACAACGTCAAGGACATAAAGGTCAGTGTCGCCACTGCTGCCTGTGCCAGCGGGTAAGGTCTGCGGCTCCGTGTAAGTCCATCGCGAACAGTCGCAGTTGTTTTTTTTGCGTTTCTTGACACCTACCGGCTTGTAAGCCTTTGAACATGAAGCGAGTAGGAGAGAGGCCAAGAAGACCAAAAACATACCCCTCGCCGCCACACGAACTTTTAACTTTCCACTTTCCACTTTCTACTTTCTACTTTATAACTTTCTACTTTATACTTTATACTTTATACTTTATACTTTATAACTTTCTACTTTCTACTCCCTCAAGGTTTCAACCAAGTTTTAGGGTTTGTGTGATTCTTGTCGTTCCACAATTCAAAATGCAAGACCGTAGTGTTTTCTGTCGCGCTTGTGTGAATGACACCGATTTTGTCGCCTGTTTTAACTTTATCGCCCGACTTCACAAAGACCTTGTCGAGGTTGGCATAGAGCGTGAAATACAATCCGTGGCGAACCATCACGACATTACTTTTTCCAGTGTTGAAAACCGTTGACACTTCACCGTCAAACACGCAATAAGCCATTGATCCTGCGGTGGTTGTAATATCAATTCCATGATTATTTATAGTCACCTTCGACTGTGTCGGATGCTGGCTGTTCCCATATTTCCCGGTGACGATGCCGTCGCACGGCCAAGGCAGTTTGCCTTTGTTATTCTCGAATTTCGTCGAAAGCTGATAATCGACAGAAGTCTTATTTTTACTTTTCGCGGCAGCCTCGCGCTCACGCGCCTTCTTCGCCTCAGACTCGATAATCTGTCTGATTTTCTTCTGCAACGCCTCCGATTCCTTGTTCTTCGCCTGAATGTCTTTCTTTATAGAACCTTCTTGCTTTTTCAGTTTCGCAACCTTTTCATCAAGTTTCTTCTTGTCTTTCACCAATAAGTCCTTTTCTTTTTCCTGCGCCGCAAGGAGTTGCTGTTTTTCTTCCTTGTCTGCTTCATTTTTCGTCAACCTGTTCTTTATCTTTGACTTAGTGCTGTCAATCTCGGTCATCTTCCCCTTCAACGACTCATTAAACTCCCTGATGTAGCGCATTCTCCTTACAGCTTGGCTGAAGTCGTCCGATGAGAAAATGAAAAGCAGATTGTCGATATTGCTGCGGTTTTTATATGCCAAATTCAACATATCAGCATATTCCTGACGATGGTTTTCGAGTTCATCCTGAAGGTTGTCGATGTCGTTTCTGTAGCGTTTGATTGATTTGTCCAAATTAGAGACCTGTTGCTTATAGGTCTTTATAAGTGTCTCACGCTGAGATATTTGTGTCTGAAGAAGATTCACCTCGCTGACTGTCGCCGCCTTGTTTTTCGATGTCTCTTTGAGCAACTTTTCAGCCTTCATTATGTCTTTTTCAAGCTGCTTCACCTTCGACTGCAGGTCGTCTTTCGACTGGGCAAGACACTGCATTGTCGTGACGACGAGCATCAGACAAAACAAAACGGCTGAGGTGAACTTTTTCATGGTCATTTTACGCGGTCATACTTTTTTGGAACACTGAATTTATAATCCTGTTCTGTGTTTATTAAAACATTTGAATATGAGATACTTATGTTAAATTCAGGCTTTTCAGAAATGGTCAGGTTTATGTTTGTCGGAAGGAGTTTACCATCAAAACGCTCAAAGTTATCATAGTTCAGTTCCAATTTCATTCCGTTTTCTGAAATCTCCTGCAAGTCACACTTTCTTATTCTGAAATTTTCGGGTTGGACATAAAGCATCTTATTTATTTCATTGATTGTCTGTAATTTGTACATTTTATCAATAATTTCGGAATGGTATTTATCGCCGTTTTTCAATGTTATGTCATTGCCGACGAGAATCGCCTGTATGAATTTCAAATCAGCGATAGGAGAGGGGAGCTGCTTGAAATTCTTTATGCTTTCTTTCATATAAGTCTTCTCCGTGCGGTTTATCACAAAGACGGAATCGCGCGTTATCATTGCGCGAACCACTTCGAGTCCGACTGGAAGTGCCACTGAAAGCCATACAATGCTGTCATTTTTCATGCGAAGCTGGCCCTTAAGTGACAAATTGGCATCTTCTGTCTTGACCTTGGCGGAAAATTTTGTCTGAAACTCATTGTATGTGAAATTGTTATCTTCCACTTCTCTTATCAACCTGTTTGCTGAGAGCGCACGCAAATCTTTGTTTGCTGTTGTCTTGTTTGAAGCGCAACTATATGCAAAAAGCGAGAAGCACATTATCAAAATGATAATCAATATATTATGTAGCTTATTCATACAATTTTTCATCTTTAATTTTCTCATCAATCAATTCTGATGCATCGCCGGCTTTCTTTGCTTTCTTCCAATTCTGCACGGCTTTTTTTGTGTCGCCAAGCTTGTAAAGTATGTCGCCAAGATGCTCAAAATTAACGCCCGAAGGATTCTTTTCATATTTGAAAGCCTTGTCCATCCATTTTTTTGCATCTTGAAACCGGTTCATTTTATAGAGAATCCAAGCGTAGGTGTCGAGATAAGTGGCATTTTTCGGTTCAGCCAATATGGTCTTCGCCGACATCTCCAAAGCTCTTTCAAGGTCTTGATTATCAAGGGAAAGATAATAAGCGTAATTGTTCAATACATAAATATTCTCCGGATCGGCGCGAAGCACTCTGTCGTAAGCCTCGTATGACTTTTTGCGGTTTTCCATGAGGTTATATGTGTCGCCGATATAAATGTCGAAATCTCTTGTAAGTTCTTTATTAGCAGAGAGTTTGCGGCCTTTTTCAAGACTTTTTATCGTATTTTCATAATCCTTCAGGTTATAATAAGACAGACCTGCGAAGAGATAGAACAGCGGCTGCTCCGGATAAAGACTTATCGCGAGCTCTGTATGTTGTATAACTGATTGATAATCTTTTAGATCCATCTCCACGAGACACAGTTGATAGAGTGTTGCAAAATTGTTTTTTTCACGATTCATTGACTCCACAAAATAATCGTGTGCCTTCTGCAAATCTTTGTTGTCATAACAGACAGCACCCATTATATAATATCCGATGTTCTTATCAGGATGTGTCTCAATGAAAGCCTGTCCGACCGATTCCGCGCCCCGAATTGTTAAAGAATTTTTACTTTTTTCATTTTGCTCCGACCAAAGTTCATAAATCTGCACCTTGGTAGCATAGTCGAGATTCTTGTTTTTTATCGCCGCCACAAATTCTTCCTGTGCCTTTTCGATTTCACCTTTGCTTTGGTAATAGTCGTAAAGTGACACGTTTATGTATTTGTCATCAGGATCAAGTTCCTTGATTTTCAGGTAAATCTTATAAGCCTCTGCATCTTTTTTTGTTTGACGGTAGAGTTGGGCCATCATCGCGAGATAGCGAGTGTTTGTAGGAGCGAGTTCGACCAACTTTTCCATTTCCTCCGACATCTTTTTTGTATTGCCGACAGCTTTGTAAATGTCGATTTTCTGCAAATATATCAGTTCGTTTTTACCAATCACGCCCTCAAGAACATCGATTTTCGCAATGGCTTTTTCATAATCGCCAATTTTGAGAAGAATATCGATATACGTCTCAAGATACTCAAGGTTTGTCGGATCATCAGTCATCAGCTTGTCATAAATTTTCATAAACTGCTGATAATCAGAATTATTCAAATAAAATTGCGCCAGTCTGATTTGATACCATTTGTTGTCAGGCTTTAGATTTGCGGCCTTGTAAATCATTGAATACGCGTTAGTATTTTGATTTTTCAGCTGATAAAGTTCAGCAAGTTCATACATGCTTGCATCATCTTCCTCATAAAATTTCAAAGCCGTTTCGAAGCAACGTATCGCCTCTTCATAATTCTCACTGTATTTGTTTTCAAGTCCTTTTGAAAAATACTCGGCATTTTTTGCCAAGTCTTGCTTTACGATAGAATCACCGACAGCTTCAACTTGGGCTGAAGCCATGCCGCAAGAAAGCAGCATAAAACACAAGAATAATGTTCTTAACTTCATGACATTAGTTTTTCCCGGTATGGCCGAATCCGCCGGCACCGCGTTCCGTTTCGGTAAGCACTTCAACTTCAACGACTTCCATCTGTTCACATTTCGCAATCACAAGTTGTGCTATCCTGTCACCATTGTTTATGACAAAGTCGGAGTCCGAGAGATTTATCAAGATCACTTTTATTTCGCCACGGTAGTCTGCGTCGATTGTGCCAGGTGAGTTCAGTACGGTTATACCACTTTTGATGGCGAGTCCGCTTCTCGGACGCACCTGTCCTTCATAGCCGACAGGAATCTCCATGAAAAGTCCCGTTGGAACAAGAGTTCGCTGCATCGGTTTTATAACTATCTGTCCGTCAGGAAGATAAGCTCTCAAATCCATACCGGCCGAATTTGCAGTCTCATAATTCGGCAATGCGTTGTTCGATTTATTGACAATGTTCAATTTCATATTTTTAAAGGATTTTTACGTTCAAAAAATATTACAGTTCCAATATAAGTTAATATTAATAATGTGTTGATTGTCAATCTGATTACTAACGACAAATCAACAAATAACATACTTGCGAAATAAAGAATTACAGCCAAGACCGAATACATGGCGATTCTGCCGATCTGGTAAGGAATCGGGAAATGTTTCTGTCCCCAAAAATAGGAAACCACCGCCATGATTGTGTAGCAGGCGAGATGAGCGAACGCCGCGCCTTTGTATCCGATTTTCGGGACCAAAACGAACAATGTCAACAATGTCATCGATGCCCCGATTATTGTGATGACAGTTCCGCAAATGGTCTTGTCAGTGAGTTTATACCATATTCCGAGATTGAATACAACTCCAAGCAACATATTGGCAATCAATATTATAGGAACGATAACAAGACCTTCATGGTAATCGCTTCCTTCGGTGCCGCTGAAATATTTCAGGACATCAATATAAAGCATCACTCCGAGGAAAATCAAGAGACAGAACGCCACGAAATAAGTCATGACTTTTGCGTAGAGTTCCGGCGCGTTGCGGTCTTTCGCCCTGTTGAAGAAGAACGGCTCGGAGGCGTATCTGAACATCTGGATGAAGATTGTCATAAGCACCGCGAGCTTGTAGTTTGCGCCGTAAATCCCGACTTGCGCTACGGCATATTCACGGGCTGTCATCCCAAGAGACAGCAGCGTCTCTTCATCAGGAATGGGGGTGAGGTACTTGATCAAAATCTTGTCGGCCACTTCATTGACCATTCCTATGATGCTGACGAGCATTATTGGCAGGGCGTATTTCAGCATCGGTTTCACCAGGTTGTTGTCCAACTCGAAGCGGAAACCTTTCATTTGCGGGAGGAGCAGGACGAGGCTCAATAAACTCGCTAAGACATTGGAAATCAGCACCCAGATGAGTAAACCGACTTCAGGGCCGAAGAGTTTTGCGGATATAGCCTCGGATTTTTCGGGGATGGCAAGCAGGAAGAAAAGATTCAGTCCGATGTTGAAGACAACATTTGCGATTTTAATCATCGTGAATCTTTTCGCTTTGTTTTCTTTCCTGAGTTTCGCAAAAGGAACAGCTGTCAGTGCGTCGAGAGCGACTATTATTCCGAGAAACAATACATATTGTGTATTATGATCATATTCAATCCAACCTGCGAAATGCTTGTAAATGAGGCAATAAAGCACCAAAAAAACAGCGGTGGTCGTGAAAATGCACGACATGATGTTATTGAAGACTCTGTCAGAATCGGCCTTTTGAGTATAGCGGAAGAAAGTCGTCTCCATTCCGTACGTCAGAAGCGCAATAAGGAACGCCATCCACGCATACAAATCGGTGATTTGTCCATAAACGCCCGATACGAACACTCTGACGTACAACGGTGTCAGAAAATAATTCAGCAGGCGAGGAACCATCGTCCCCAATCCATAAATCACCGTCTGTCCGGCCAAAGCCTTCAAAGGATTGTTATTCATTCTTTACTTTTAGTTTAAAAACTGCAAATTTATAATTTTATTTCAAAATCCTCAAAAATTTAATCGAAAAAACGACTTGATATAACCGATTATCTCTGGTTTTTTGACATATTGCTCATTAAAAATTCAAAACGCCTTAAAACGCCCGAAAACGGCTTCAAATCAGATTTTGGAAAAAACATACACCAAACTCGAATATTCACCCGTCTTTTTTGCCGAGAGGTTTGATTTCAGACCATTTAAGAAACCATTCAACAGAGGTTTTCCGTTTGGAAGATATTTTTCGCTCATCATTGAGATGAAGAAAGCGTCCCATTTCATCGGTTTGATTTCTTTCAGTGCAAATTTCCCTTTCAAAACATTTTCAAGTGATTCTTTATGAAAATGGTTGAGATGACGCGGGACGTCGTAAGCCGCCCATTTGTCTTTATAATGTGCGGCATCGTAAGATTTATAATTCGGGACGGCAATGACGAGTCGTCCGTTGTCGGCGAGAAGCCGATAAAACTGATTTGCCAACGACTCCAAATCATCAACATGTTCGAAGACGTGCCAGAGTGTTATAACATCGAAACTACAATCGGGCAATGACGACAGCTCTGACGGCTCAACCACCGTCTCCCCAATCTTTTTTGTTGCCAATGATCTCGCGTCAGCACTCAAATCACAGCCATAGACATAACATCCGTTTCTCTTTGCATAACAAAGAAAATCTCCGATTCCACAACCATAATCAAGAAGACGTGTCTTGTTGCGTTTCACATAATTATTCGCTAAAGCGATCTTAAACTTATTCTTTATGTTTCTTTTTTTCACCCATTTATAAAGGTACGGCACCAATCCTTTTTGATTTTCGTTATGACTCAGATAATTTTCCGATTTATAATATCTCCCGATCTCCGATTTGCCGGGGCGTGGCGTGGTGAAAAGCAGCTTGCAGTCGGCACATTCGTAAATCTCAAAATCTTCCTGCGTCAGAAAATAGTCTTTCAACTTGAGATACTGCTTCGTGTTTTCAGATTTGCAAAACGGACAATTATTTATCATTTCCTTAATTTTTAATTATTTACAAAAACTTTCACGTGAAACTAACGACCCAGAAAAACCGCCAGGACCGAGATGTCGGCAGGGGAGACCCCGCTGATCCTCGACGCCTGACCAAGCGTCTGCGGCTTGTGTCTTGTCAGCTTCTGTCGCGCCTCGATGGTCAGGGAATGAAGCGAATTGTAGTCAAAATTCGGACTCAACTTAACATCTTCGAGACGTTTCAGCTTGTCGGCAACTTCACGCTCCTTGTCGATATAACCTTCATATTTAACCAGAATCTCCGCCTCCTCGGCAATCTCACGAGTCGTCGCGTCACTAATGTCCCAGCGCGAATTGAGTTCATCAACGTGTTTTATCATATCGACAAGACTGATCTGCGGACGTGTGAGAATCTGCGCGAAACGCGCCTTATTGCTGATCTCAGGCGTGTCGTTTTCAGCCAAAAGCCCGTTTATCACATCAGGGTTCACATTCGTATCTTTCAGATACTTAATGAGTTCATCGACACGCTTTTGCTTCTCGACCAACCTGTCGTAACGCTCCTGTGTCGCGAGACCGAGTTTGTGGCCTATGGGGGTGAGACGCGCGTCGGCGTTGTCCTGCCTGAGCAGAATCCTGTATTCGGCACGGCTCGTGAACATCCTGTACGGCTCATCTACACTCTTCGTTATCAAATCGTCGATGAGAACTCCTATGTAACCTTGGTCACGACGCAAGACAAGAGGCTCTTCATCGTTTATCAGCAGGTGCGCATTTATTCCCGCCATAAGCCCTTGCGCCGCAGCCTCTTCATAGCCCGTCGTCCCGTTAATCTGACCGGCGAAGAAAAGCCCGTGGATCTTGTGCGTCTCAAGGCTGTGTTTCAACTGTTCGGGCGGGAAGAAGTCATATTCGATGGCATAACCCGGACGGAATATTTTGGCGTTTTCAAAGCCCTCAATATTGCGAAGTGCTTCATACTGAATGTCTTCAGGAAGCGAAGAGCTGAATCCGTTGAGATAGTATTCCACGGTCGTGGCACCTTCAGGCTCAACGAAAAGCTGATGGAAGTCTTTTCCGGCGAAACGCTCGATCTTGTCTTCAATGCTCGGACAATAACGCGGGCCTTTCCCTTGGATTCTGCCTGTGAACATCGGCGATTTCTCGAACCCGCGCCTCAGGATTTCATGAACCTTCAACGATGTATATGCGAGATAGCAGCTGCGTTGTTTCAGCGGTTTTTCAACATCCATGAACGAAAAGCCTGTCACATCGTCATCGCCTTTCTGCTCGGTCAGCTTGCTGAAATCGATGGTCCTGCCGTCGATTCTGACGGGCGTGCCTGTCTTCATCCTGTCGGCCTCAAAGCCGAGTTCCGTGAGTTTTTCGGTGATACCGTGACTTGCGCTTTCGCCGATCCTCCCGCCGGAGAACGACTTCTCGCCGATGAAAATCCTTCCGTTGAGGAACGTGCCGTTTGTCAGGATGACCGTTTTTGACAGCACGTCGCCGCCCATCATGGTGTGCACGCCGACGACCTTATCGCCTTCAACCAATATTCCGTCAACATGGTCTTGCCAGAATTCAAGATTTTTCGTGTTTTCAAGCGTGTTTCTCCATTCAGCCGAGAACGCCGCCTTGTCGCTCTGCACGCGCGGACTCCACACCGCCGGGCCTTTCGACTTATTGAGCATCCTGAACTGAATCATAGTCTTGTCCGCAACGATTCCCATCTGTCCGCCCAATGCGTCAATCTCGCGCACGATCTGGCCCTTGGCGATTCCGCCGACAGCCGGGTTACACGACATCGCCGCCATGAAACTCATGTTCATCGTAACAAGCAACGTCTTGCTCCCAAGGTTAGCGGCGGCGGCAGCGGCCTCACATCCGGCGTGACCAGCCCCAACAACTATTACATCGTATCTGTCAAAAATCATATTCTTTGTTTCACGTGAATTTATATATCCAAAAAATTGATTTACAATTTATTAGGTCGTATTTCCAAACAAAAATCCTCTTGTCTCCGCATCTCTGCGACATCAGTGTCGGTCTTGTCTTTGTAACCGATGAGATGCAAGACACCATGAGCCAAAACGCGGTGGAACTCGTCCCTGAACGGCCTTCCGAGCTGCTCGGCGTTGTCGCGAATCCTGTCAATGCTGATATAAAACTCGCCCGAAAGAAACTCGGTGCAGTCGTTCAGCGGAAACGTGACAATGTCGGTGTAGAAGTCGTGGTTCATGCGCTTCATGTTGAAGTCATACAAGCACTCATCAGAGCAGAACATGTAATACAACTCTCCGACTTTCCTGCCGTATTCGGCGACGAAACTCTGTATCCACTCCTTCGCCAAACGCTCGTCAAGCTCGGGCTTCTCAATGTCAATCGTTTGAAACTTTATCATTTTTCAAAAAATATTCGTTTATCTTTTCTCTGTAAAACTGTTGATATTCAATAGGATTGGTGCGCAAAAAATCCTGCTGCCTCTTCAAGCTCTCTTCATATCGCAACTCATCGACGGCATGTCCTTTTTGTTCACCTTTGTACTCGTTCGACTTGCGTTTCTCCTCTTTTTCACGTTCCTGCTGCGCCTTCTCTGCCTTCAGCATTCGCGACATGATGTTCTTGTGACGGTTTAAGGTTTGATTTGTAATGCGTTTGTTCACAATATCTTCCTCAAGTTTCTCCATGTCTTTCATTATTTCATTGAGGCCGTCATCGCCGAGCTGTCCGTTCTTCTTCATCTCATCGAGCATCTTCTGCATCCCTTCACGGATCATCTCCTGCTGCGCCGCCATACGCGCCAGCTCCTCGCTCATCTGCGGCATCGGCTGACCGTCTTTCTGCATCTGCTGCATCTTTTGCTGCATGTCTTTCAACTGCCTGCCGAGCTGCTCCTGCAAGTCCTTCATGTTCTTCATGTCCTTCGGCTTGCCTTTGCTCTTCTTCGACTTGCCCGGCTTCGAACACGAGCCGCTCATCCCGTCCATCTGCATCTCCATCTGGTCCAACGACTCGGCAAGCATCAAGGCGAGGTTGTTCATCGACATCATGGCTTTCTGCTGCTTGCCCGAAGCCATCCCGAAACGCAGCTCAAGAACGTCTTGCATCGCTCCTTGCAACTGATTGTCAATGATTTGCAATTCGCTGAAAACAAAATTCTGTATTGCGGTCTGACGCAAGGCCATCTTCTTCAGCGAGTCGCTGACCATCACGAAATTCTCTGAAATCTCTTTCTGGCGACTTATCTTATCCGAAACGCTCGGGTCGTCCTGTCGCATCTTCCCGACCTGCCGCATAAGATCCTCCTCAGCGTGCGACGAACGCACCACGTTTTCAAGCAGAATCCTCACAAGATGAGCGTCTTCCGCAAGCTGGTCCATACCCGAACCCGCCATCATCAGGTCCAAACTCTCGGCCATCTTCTTCATCTTTCCGCCTGCGTCTTTTTTCTTTTTCTGCGCACCCGAATTGTCGTTGTTGTTCTCAGAGTCACCGGCCTTGTCCAGGTCATCGTTGATTTCATCCGCAGCCTCTTCGTCTTTTGAAATGTCGAACGGATCGTTCAAGTCCTTGTTCTGCTCCATCACTGAATCCATCTTCTTCTCAAGGTTATTAAATTGATTCTTAGCATCTTGCGATGAGATACTGTCAGTATTGCTTTCAAGTTTCTCTCCAAGCTCGTTCAACTCGTTTATCAATTCATTAACCTCTTTCTCTACCTTAAGTTGCTGGAGAAGCGAGAGGTTTCTGTCCATCATCTGCGAGAAATTCTCATTGTTATTCTTCAACTCCTTCATCATCTCCTGCATCTTCTCGCGCGGCATCTCATCGAGCATTTTCTCAATCTCCTCCATCATTTTCTTTAAATCGTCAGAGATGACTTCTTCAAACAATTTGTTGATCTCTTCCTGCTTCTTCAAAAGCTCCTCCGATGTCAACTCATTGTCTTTCAAGAAGTCGGAGAGTTCTTTCTGCTCTTCCTGAACCTTCTGCCATTCTTCCTGAAGCTGTTTCTGTTTCTCAAGAAGGTCTTTCATCTTCTCCTTGTCGCTCCAGTCGAGTTCCTTCTTTGCCATCAGGTCACGAAGCATGTTTTCAATGTCGCGCTTCAGGTCTTCGAGTTCTTTTGTATCTTGAGATAATTTGTCAATGATTTGATTTTCAGAACTATCTGCTATGGAGTCAAGCTGCTCCGTTGTTGGCAGACTCATATAAAAAACCTCCGAGCGTCTTGACTTCGGGCCGTTGATGCCGTCGTTGTCGAAAATCTCGAAATAAGCCTTAATCTCATCGCCACGGAAAACGTCAAGTGTATCTAAATCAACACTATAATAGAATGAAGTGCGAGTCTGCCGCTTGTCGATCGCGATGTTTTTCACGAACGACTGCTCCGGCTTTCCGTCAATTTCAAAATGATAGAGCAGCTTCGTAAAGCCGTAGTCATCGGCGATCAGGCCGGAATAATATGTCTGTTTTGCAAATTCCTCGTGGAAATCCTGAACCTGAATGTCGGGAAAAGCATCCTGAACCACCTCTATTACAAAAGGCATCGGCTCAATCTCATCATTCCACTCATTAACGATGTGTATTTTCAACTTCTTGGATTTCAACGCTTTGAGCGTAAAATAGAAATCATCAGCTTCATTTTGTGCAGCGAGTTTAAGAGTGTCATCGAAGACGTGGAGCGAGTCAACATCGCGGGTGTGAAACGTGAAATTCAGTTCGGTCCCCTGCGGGACGACAACCCGTGTCTTCCCTGCGGCAGTCTCGCTTTTCCGTTTGATATACTTCGGGAAAACAAGCTCCGTCTCGTAATAAAGCAGCGTCGGATTCGGCCTGACAACCAACTCTATCGGCTCGCTTCTGTAATCGCCGCCTTCAACATAAAAAGTTTCGTTTTGGTAATTATTTTTGAAAATGAAACGGAAATCGTTGGTATTCAGCTTGTTCATCAGCCTCGTGCCATTGCCGCCCTTTATGTAAAAAGCATCGGGAATGTTCGCGCCGGTCACACGGATCTGAAAATTGATGTCACTGCCTTGCGTCGTCTCAAGCCTTGATGATGAAAGCGTTACGTCAAACGGCAGCGGTTTCTCGTAAACCTGCGAGTAGTTGATGATTCGCTCAGCCGGTTTCTTGGTGAAATCGGGAACGAAAATGACGAGAACCGACAGGATGACAAACGCCAACCCAAAGATTTTCAGATATTTGTAATTTTCTTTAAGATTGACCGCATCGGAGAAATTGACAGGTTTCAGGTTCTCGGTGCGTTGCTCTATCGTCGCGGCAAGCAATTCATTATCAGCATCTTTTGAAAGATTCTCGGAAAGCTGTAAAGTGTTAAGCAGCTTATCGCTGATTTCAGGGAAGAACTTACCAATCAAAATCGCGGCCTCACGTTCTGACATTTTCTTTCGGAAACGGATGAGATTAATTATCGGCATCACGAAAAACGTGACAATTACAAAGGCTGAAATGCAGACAAAAAGTATCAGAAGCACGAGCCTTCCTTTTTGCGGAAGCCATGAGAAATATTCTATTCCATTGAAAATCAAGTAAAAAACAATCATCAAGACAGAACCAGCCAACACACCTTGAATGAGGCGGTTGAGATAGAACTTCCTGATGAAACGTTCGATTTTTTCAAATAGAATACTTTTACCCATGATATAATTAAAACTTGCAAAGATATGGAATTTTTTCAAGCGACAGAAAATGATTTTTAAGGTTAAAAACAGCCAAATAAAACTCGTGCGATTTGTGTCATCAAACTCGTGCAACTTGTGTTAAAAATGTATCAGCGTGTGCAATTTTTTCCTACTTTTGCAAAAATTTAATCAAAAATAAAAATGAAGGAAGTACGTGTACGTTTCGCACCGAGTCCGACCGGACCGTTGCACATCGGCGGTGTGAGAACCGCTTTATATAACTATCTTTTCGCGAAGAAAAACGGCGGCAAGATGCTGCTCCGCATCGAAGACACCGACCAGACACGTTTCGTGCCGGGCGCGGAAGAATATATCATCAAGTCGCTCGACTGGTGCGGCATAAAGTTCGATGAGAGCGACATCGTCGGAGGCCCTTACGGCCCTTACAAGCAGAGCAACCGCAAGCATCTTTACAAGCAATACAGCGACGAACTCATTGCGAAAGGCTGTGCGTACTACGCTTTCGACACCGCTGAGGAACTCGATAAATACCGCGCGGAAGCAGAAGCTCAGAAAAAGACATTCATATATAACGCAGAAAGCAGGAAAAATCTCCGTAACTCTCTGACGATGAGCAAAGAAGAAGTCGATGCTTTAATCAACGCCGGAACACCATACACAGTGCGTTTCAAGATGCCGGAAAACCATATCGTCGAGATGCACGACATCATTCGCGGTGACATAAAAGTAAACACAAACACGTTGGACGACAAGGTCCTGTTCAAGTCAGACGGAATGCCGACATACCATCTCGCAAACATCGTCGATGACCACCTGATGCTCATCTCGCACGTCATCCGCGGCGAGGAGTGGCTGCCTTCAATGCCATTGCACGTCCTTCTGTATCAGGCTTTCGGTTGGGAGGCTCCGGAGTTTGCTCATCTTCCGCTCCTGCTGAAACCAGACGGCAACGGCAAACTCAGCAAACGCGACGGCGACCGCCTCGGATTCCCTGTCTTCCCGATGCAGTGGGAAAACCCTGAGACACACGAGATCTCGTCAGGTTACAAACAGTCGGGTTACTATGCGGAGGCGTTCATCAACATGCTCGCGCTTCTCGGCTGGAACCCTGGAACAGAACAGGAGATTTTCTCGATGGACGAACTCATCGAGGCGTTCTCTTTCGACCATTGCAGCAAGTCGGGCGCACGTTTCAATGTCGAAAAGGCGAAATGGTTCAACCACGAATATCTGATGAAGAAGTCAAGCGAGGAAGTTGGCAAGGACTATCAGGCCTGGCTCAAAGCCGAAAAGAACATCGACGCTGACTTGCAATACGTTACGAAAGTAGCGGCGTTGGTGAAAGACCGCGTCAACTTTGTGAAGGAACTGTGGGAGCAGAGTTTCTTCTTCTTTGAAGAGCCTGTGACATACGACGAGGTGACAGTGAAGAAACGCTGGAAGGAAAACTCAGCAGAGATGATGAGAAAAGCCGCTGAGGTCATCAACGGAATCAATGACTTCTCCGCCGAGAACATCGACAGAACCTTGAACGAATGGATTACGGGCAACGAGCTCGGCATGGGCTTAGTTATGAACGGCTTGCGCCTGATGCTCGTCGGGGCCGGCAAAGGTCCGCACATCCACGAGATCCTCGCGCTCCTCGGCAAGGAGGAAGCCCTGAAACGCATCGAAAAAGGGATAAAGGCATTGGGGTAGGAGATTTGGGAACTTAATTACCTAAATTTACTGATTATGGCACTGATATCTATAGAGAAAATGGAATTTTACGCCTATCACGGCTGCTTCGAGGAAGAGCAGAAGATAGGCACGTGGTTCAACGTTGACCTGAGTTTGGAAGTTAACACCTCGAAGGCTGAAAAATCGGACAACATTGAAGACACTGTCAATTATCAGTCTGTCTATCAAGTTGTTAAAGAGCAGATGATGATTCCGTCGCATCTTCTCGAGAACGTGGCGCGTCGCATCTTGGATGCCATCGGTAAAAATTTCCCGGCGGTGTCGTATGCCTGGGTCAAGGTGAAGAAGATGAACCCGCCGCTCGGTGGCGTGATGGAGAGCGTCTCGGTGGAAATTGAAATGTAACATTTAAAAATAACGGAAATGGGAAATGTATCAGCAAGACTTGTAGAACGTAAGTATTTGGTAACGTTTGTCTTAATCACCACGTTGTTTGCCCTGTGGGGATTTGCCAACGACATCACGAACCCGATGGTGGCGGTCTTCAAGACCACGCTTGAGATCTCGAACTTCAAAGCCGCGCTGGTACAGTTCGCGTTTTACGGCGGCTACGCCACGATGGCGATACCTGCGGCGTTTTTCATCAGGCGGTTCAGTTACAAGAGCGGCATCCTGCTCGGCCTCGGCCTGTATGCCGTCGGCGCATTCATGTTCATCCCGTCGGCCTCCACGCAGAGCTTCCTGCTTTTCTGCCTCTCGCTGTATATCTTGACATTCGGCCTCGCTTTTCTGGAAACGACAGCGAATCCTTATATTTTATCTCTCGGCTCGCCGGAGACAGCCACGAGACGCCTGAACCTCGCACAGGCTTTCAACCCCGTCGGCTCACTGACAGGAATGATAATAGCAAGTCAGGTTGTCCTTTCAAACCTTTACAGCAACAACGATGCCGTCAGCGCGACCTATGGTGTCGGCGACTTCAGCCAACTCGATGCCGCGACGAAGACAATGATTCGCGAACATGACCTCAACACAATCAGAAACCCATACGTGGCAATCGGTGTCGTGGTGGTTTTGATGTTCATCATCATCGCCATATTTGTAAACAAAAACGTGGCGAAAGGCGAGCAGAAAGAGCAGCCGAAAGCCAAAGACTCGCTCCGCAGACTGTGGAAAAACAAGATTTACCGTGAAGGCGTCGTTTCGCAGATGTTTTACGTAGCCGCACAGATCATGTGCTGGACGTTCATCATCCAATACGCCGGACGGCTCGGCATCGAGAAAGACGTGGCACAATGGTGGAACATCGGCGCGATGGCGCTTTGTCTCTCCGGACGTTTCATCGGCACCTTCCTGATGAAGTTTATTAACACACGTAAGTTATTGATGTTGTTCGGGATAGGAGCGATGTGCTGCACTGCCGGAACTATATTGATTAACGGAATGGCAGGTTTGGTCTGCCTCGTCGCTATCTCAATCTTCATGAGCATCATGTTCCCGACGATTTACGGAATCGCGCTTGAAGACGTGCGTGAAGACACGACGCTCGGAGCCGCGTTCCTCGTGATGGCCATAGTTGGAGGCGCAATCATGCCGCCGCTTCAGGGCGCGATCATCGACTTGGACGAGACCGCACCAGGCATCTTCGGAAGCATTTCGGCAACTAACTTCTCGTTCATCCTTCCCTTCATCTGCTTCCTGATCGTGACGATTTACGGCTGGAGAGCGATGAAGATGGGGAAAGAAATTTAAGTTGTTATCACGCAGTTAATTGTAAACATCACAAAGTAAAAACGCTGACACTCGGTTATCAAGTGTCAGCGTTTTTCTGAGGTACCAGACGGAATCGAACCGCCGTAAAAGGTTTTGCAGACCTTCGCCTAGCCACTCGGCCATGATACCTTCAGTTTGCGGGTGCAAAAATACAACTTTTTTTTATACGCAGCCGCTTTTTTGAAAAATTATTTTTCCGACATGTTTTCAACCTTGTTCCAAAGCCAAAACATCAACGCACCCCAGAGGAAAAACAACACGAAATGAACCCATCTCGGAACTTTTGAAACAAAACATCCGTCAGCGTCAACTTTCTCATAATCAGGGATGTCGGCGTAAAAATACGCACCTGCCCCGAAGTCGAGACTGTCAACCAGACCGAGACCGTTGGCCATTATGTAAACGGCAACCAAAACGGTGGCAACCACCAGGACGATGGTCGCCACCTTGAAAAATTTATAGTTTTTCTTTGAGTTCATGATTGATTAGTCGAGTGTAGGAATCGGGAAAATAACGCCTGAAAGCAGGATCCAGACGGCGAACAGCGTCAGTGCGATGTTGAAAGTCTGCCCTATGACATAGAGCCACAACACTTTGCCGCCGTGCATCTGCCTGGCTATTTCCCTGAAATTAGTGTCGAGGCCGATGCTGGTGAACGCCAGCACGAAAGCCCAGTTCTTGTATTGGTCGAGGACCTTGTTGATTGCGCCCACGGCGTTGAAATCAGCGGTGTTGAACATCGGCTGTATGATGAACGAGGCGACCAGCGAAGCCACGAAGAAACCGATGATGAACTTCGGGAAACGGTACCAGATTTCCTTGGCACCGACCTTCTCGGAAGGGTTCTTATCGACTTTCGTCGCAAAGAATATCGCCACGAAAAACGCTATGAAACCGATGAGTATGTTCTGTATCGACTTCACGAGGACAGCGGCTTTCTGTGCCTCTTCACCGAGTGCGGTGCCTGCTACGACGACGGCTCCTGTGCTGTCAACAGTACCGCCAATCAACGCGCCGCCCATGAGCTGACTCATGCCGCACGCCTTGATAATCATCGGCTCGAAAACCATCATCAAAATGGTGAATATGATTGAGACTGAAACAGCCATCGAGAGATCGCTCTTCTTCGCTTTCGCCGCAGCACCCGTGGCGATGGCAGCACTCGTGCCGCACACACTCGTCGCACTCGCCAGCGTGATGACCAGCGGCTTGTTGTCGATCTTCATCACCTTCGTGCCGAGCCACCACATGAAAATGATGACTATCGGCGTCACAATCCATGCGATGCCGAGACCGTAAAGCCCGAACTTCGCGATGTTAGAGAACAAAACCGAAAAGCCCATTATCACCAAGCCTGTCTTGATGTAAAACTCCGTCATAACAGCGGGTTTCAGCCATTCGGGTGTGCCGACGGTGTTTGAGATGACAAGGCCTATGAGCAACGCCCAGAAAGCCCATTCGAGATAACGGTTCAAGGTAAATTCCGCACTTATCCATCTGACTAACAAGGCTATGACAAACAGTCCGATGAAAGCCGGAATGTACTTTTTAAGGCTTTTGCCCATCATTTTCGCGCCAAGCGTGAAAAGAACGCCCAATACAATAAATGTGCGGAGAAGTTTCCATACGAAACCGATGTTGAGCTGCTTGCCCATCGACTCGGCGAAACTGCCTTTGTCTTCCCAGAGATACCATGTCGAGAATTTCAATGCCGAGAAGTCAAAGCCACCGCAAAGAACTGATACACAACCTATTGCGATAATGATAAAACCTATCCAGCAAGCAAGCCAGTCTTCTTTTTTCCAAAGGTCAGAGAGCATAGTCCTCCCTGCCTTAACAATTTCATTGTTAGTGTTTTGCATGATTTTTATGGTGTTTAAAAAAGACAAGATGATTTGGTGTCAGGAAATCATCTTGTCAGAAAAATGGTGTTAATAATTTTAATATGGTGTTTATAAAATATTGATTTCCAATCAAATGTTTTCAATAAATAAAGAACCAGAGGTTTTTGTGCAACTAAAAGTTGACCGAAACCAACGCTGCGACCATGTGACCGTTATTCTTCTTCGTCTGGTCTGTCTTCAACGTGTAGTTGAGCTGCACACGGAGGTGTTTCATCGGATAATAGTTGACACCGACGAGATAATATGTCGATTTTTGCTGCTCAAGGTCGATGTTGCTGTTCATGTAGTCGTAGCGGAGCACCGGAGCTATTTTCTGTTCCTGTGCGCCTTCCTTCTTGCCTTTCAAGGTGAAATAATATGTTGACATGACATATAGGCCATCGCACTTCTGCGCTGAGAGCCAATTCGGTTGTGATTTGTCAATATTATCGGTGATGCCGTAGATGTATTCCGAACGCACTGTGAGTCGGTTGTTTTTGTACTGTGCGCCGATAGTGTAACGCTGTCTGTCGCCGTCCAAAGAGTCCTTTATCAGCATCTGTGACCCGACGTAAGCCGCGCCAGTCAGCATGAGATCTTTCGTAAATGGATGGAAATCAAGGCGTGCCGCGAAATCTTTGTGTTCGTTGTTATCCTTGAGGTTGATTCCGTTGCCGTTGTAAATTCCGATGGTGTAATCCAAGATATTGTATTTCGCACCGTTCTCCTCACGGCTGAACAGACCACCGTATGCGATGAAACCGACATCACGGCCACCGCTGTAGTTCTTGTTGCCGGAAATATCGCTGAACCCCGACAATTTATTCACAACCTGTGCGTATTCGATGACTTCCAAGTCATTGAGCGAATAAGGGTTCTCTATCGTAAACGGAATTTTCTGCTGTCCGATTTTGAAGTTGAGCCAAGGCGTGACCTTCACTGCAACGTATGCATCAAGAAGTTTCGGCGAACTGGCAAACTCCGTCTGGATACGGAATTCCAGATGTTTGTTGATGTTTCCTTTAATGTCGAGACGCGCGCGTCTTACATTAAAGGTGTTCTCATTCGACACGACACCGGCGTCGGTTTTGGCATTTTCAAAAGTGTACTGCGCGTCAAGGCGACCGCCAATTGAAAGATAATCGCCGATAAGCGATTTCTTCTTCTCAACCCTTGTCTCGGGTTTCTGTGCATAAACCGCTGTTAATGAAGTCGATAACAACAGCAATGCCGCAACTAAAAATTTCTTTGCTTTCATGATATTTAAGAATTTTGTTAATACTTATTTTTAAAAAACGCGGCAAAAATACAAAAAATCCTGCCTCCCGCCTCCTGCTTACTGCTTACCGCTTACTGCCTTTAGCCTACCGCCTCATCAAATTAAGAATGTTCTGATCTTTATAATATATGTCTTCTCGATATTGTATTTGTCCGTCAAGGCCTACGAAACTCGTATAGTATTCGATGAACAACGGCATCTTTTTCTTCAGGGATAGGGTGGTAGGTCGCGTCTTGCGGTAGAAGTGCTTGCCGTAGTCGGACAGACCTTCGTAATATTTCTGTTCGTTTTCTGCTCGTTTCTCAGCATATTCCTGTCCCTTTCCTGGGAAACGCTTCTCAAGATAATCCACACTCTGCTCAAAAGAGATATTCTCGTCATGGTCACCGATCTCAGCCTTCGTAGACGGAGTGTAAATCGGCTCAGGAAGCTTATCAGATTCCTTTAAACCTTCAGGAAGCTTGATACCGCAAACTTCACCGTCAAAAATGCAAAAGCTGACACCAGCGCATTCAGCAAAGCTGCCAACATCACAATGGACGCTGATGGTCACCTCACTGGTTACCAAGCAGACGTCGACTATGATGATGCATACACCGGCGACCACGAAGTTATCGTCACCAAAAATGACAAGACCTACTTCGATGAAAGCGAACTCCGCAGCGCTCCATACTTCGACATCGTTATCGATGGCATCACCATCCTTGGCGACACCACTGCTCCAGCAGCTGCTAACTAATTTTAGCTAATAAAATAGTTATTCTTACTCCCAAGGGCCTAAAAGCCCTTGGGAATTTCTCGTTTTTGGAGGATAATTACCTTATGAAGAAAACAACTCAGAAACAAATCAGCATTAGGTTCGAGAATGTCTCAAAATCTTTCGGACCAGTCAAAGCGAACGAGAATATCACCTTTGACGTTTATCAAGGCGAAATTTTATCCCTCCTTGGCGAGAATGGCAGTGGAAAAACCACTCTCATGAACATGCTTTCCGGCATCTATTTCCCAGATGAAGGAAAGATCTACATTGATGGAAAACATGTCACAATCGCATCTCCAAAAGACGCTTTTGAACTCAAAATCGGCATGGTTCACCAGCATTTCAAATTAATCGATGTCTTTACTTGTTTAGAAAACATTGTCCTCGGCGTTGAAGACAAAGAAAAAGCAAACAAATCCAAAGCCCGTAAGTTAGTCAAAGAAATCTGTGACAAATATGGATTTGAAATCAACCTCAACAAGAAAGTCTATGACCTTTCTGTTTCTGAAAAACAAACATTAGAAATCATCAAAGTCCTTTACAGAGAAGCAAACATCCTCATCCTCGATGAACCAACAGCAGTCCTTACACCTGTTGAAATTAGACGTTTGTTTGCAGTTCTCAACAACATGAAGAAAGATGGCAAGACCATCACAAAGACACGCAGCGATGTCGAGAAGAGTCTGAAGAATTTGTAATAGCATAGAATTATCAAGTAACATAAATAAATCAAGCCAACTATTATCAGGATATAATGATTT
>CALBNV010000095.1 GCA_937896895.1 uncultured Bacteroidales bacterium
CAGCATTTCGATGTGTGAAAACGGACTTGTCGTTGGTGCAACTGCCATTCAACCCGTATTTATGGGTGGACAAATTGTCAACGGCAACAGGCTTGCCAAAGTTGGAGTACAAGCTGCCGAACTGCAAAGCCAATTGACCCGAGAAGAATTGTTACAGCAAACCGAAGAATCCTACTGGCTTGTCGTTTCGCTTTATGAAAAGAAGAAAACATTGGAACAAGCTTTGATTTTCTTAGATACCCTTTATCGGGATGTCACCACAGCCCACGATGCAGGATTGGTAACACAAAACGAAGAATTAAAAGTTGTACTGAAACAAAATGAATTGAAGTCCAATCTTTTGCAAGTCAACAATGGCATTGTACTGTCAAGCATGGCACTGTGTCAGATGGTTGGCATTGATTACGATGAGAACCTGCGACTGAGTGATACACTCAACGATAATATTATTAAAGACATCCAATCCTGTGATGCCGTTACTGCAGTTTCCAACAGGAAAGAAGCACAACTGCTTGACATTCAAGTAAAAGCAGAAGAATTGAAAAAGAAAATGACCATTGGAGAAAGCCTTCCGCAAGTATTGGTTGGGGTAGGTGCCAGCTACGGGAATCTTGTTTTCGACCGCTACAAATTCAACGGTATAGCCTTTGCCACACTCCAAATTCCGTTAACCAATTGGTGGGAATCATCTTATAAAATCAAACAGCAGAATCTGATGATACAAAAGGCTGAAAATCAAAAAAATGATTTGACACAAAAGATGATGCTCGAAACCCGTCAAGCGTGGAACAATGCTATTGAAGCGGCTGAACAGATTCAACTAATGAGAAACACCGTCACCGATGCCAAAGTCAATTTAAATACTTCAACAGTAAACTATAAGGCGGGGTTAACACCCATTTCGGACTTATTGGAGGCACAAACACTATACCGACAATCTCAAGATCAATATACTGATGCCTTGATTTCTTACAAATTGAAATTAGCTCATTATCATACGCTTACTGCTCAATAAATTTTATTTCAAAAAAACACTTGACTTTACAAATTATTGTTTTTATTTTTGCCCAGATTTTAACGATAATATTCAAACATTAAACCAAACGACATGAAAAAAATATTACTGACTCTCTTCGCCATTTTAATGATGGCGTTTTCGGCGAAAGCTGATTGGTATGAAGGCGAATGCGGCGAAAACGTATATTGGCGTGTTGACACGACAGCCCGCAAACTTATCATTAGCGGAACAGGCGCCATGAAAGATTACAAAGCGTGTTCTGGCATCAACGTTAATGGTTCACCATGGAAAAAACACAAAGAATATTTAGACACTATTGTCGTTGAAGACGGGGTGACACGCATCGGCAATTACGCCTTCGACCTCTGCCGTTATACAAAGGGAATAATCATAGGAAACACCGTGACCAGCATAGGTGATTGTGCTTTTCTGAATTGTGAAAACATAACAGAGATAAACATACCACACAATGTGACAGAACTTCAAGACAGAGTTTTTGAAGATTGTAACAAATTGAAATCAGTGACAATTCCAAACAGTGTCGTCTCGATTGGCATTCAACTCTTTACCTCATGCTATGAACTCGAATCAATTGTTGTAGAAGACGGTAATCCGGTTTATGACAGCAGAGACAACTGCAACGGCATCATCTTGACTGAATCAAACAAACTAATCGTTGGAACATCAATAACAACTATTCCAAACACTGTCACAGAGATAGGTTCCCTTATATTTTGTTATGAAGGAGCAATAGAATCGATGGTGATCCCAAATTCCGTCAAAAAAATCTGTACTTATGCTTTTTATGACTGTGGCAGACTTTCACATTTGATTTTAAGCAATTCCCTTGACACGATTAAAGAAAGGGCGTTTTGGTACTGCCCCATTGACTCTATCATCATCCCAAGTTCTGTCAGATACATAGGAGAGAGTGCTTTTTACCACAATAATTTTTCATCGATTATTGTGGAAGAAGACAATACCAGTTACGACAGCAGAGAAGACTGCAACGCAGTTATCGATTCCAAAACCGGTGCTTTGATTGTGGGATGTGACAACACCATTATACCGAATTCTATAACTTCTATTGGAAAAGATGCTTTTTGTGATTGTAAAAAAATCAAAGATGTTGCACTGCCTTATGGTGTGACATCTATTGGAGAATGTGCTTTTTGGAATTGCAGCAATTTGGAGACCCTGTCATTACCCAAAACGGTCGAAATAATTTATTCTCAAGGATTTGATTATTGCAAGAAATTGAAAACAATAGAATGTCTTGCGGAAATTCCACCAACATGTGTGCGTTCTGCATTCCATCCAAGTATTTATGATACCACGGAATTGTATGTGCCGTTCGGTTGTTCACAGTTATATAAAGCAGCCGACGGATGGAAAGAATTCAAGAACATAATCGAACTTACCTCCGGTTATGGCGTTGATGAAAACCAATCAATTGCGATTTCAGTTTTCCCAAATCCAGCCACCGATTTTGTCAATGTCAATTGTGAAAACATGAAATCGTTGGAAATCTATTCGTTAGACGGAAAACAAATCATCAAAACGACAGTTTCGGGCGATGAAACACAAATTGACATTTCAGAATTGGACAGCGGGGTTTATGTGATAAGGATTGAAACCGCAGTGGGAATTGTCAATAGAAAGTTTGAGAAAAAGTAGAAATTCAAATGATGAAAAAATAATTTTACATTAATATTCTTTCATTTTAATTTTTTATCATCGCCACGGCACTTGTCGTCCTGATGTTCAACCTGAGCATCTTCGGACTTTTCATCGGCGGTTTCTTCCATCCGGCCTTCTTCCTCGTCTATGCGCTTTTCATCCTGATGAAGTATATGGTCGATTACCCGATTTTGAGAAAAATCACAGGCTTCATGGAACAGCGGCAACTGCGCAAATGGGCGTTTCCGTTAGAGTTCGTGTATCCGTTTTACGTGGTCTTCACCGCCTTTTCGGGGATTTTCTCAAAGGTGAGGTGGAAATGACTGCGTGTGTTTTTTCAACATCACACACTTCTTGTAAATGCTATTTCAATTTCATTTTGTTCCGATCTTGAAATTCCGATGTTGTTTGCGAGATTTCTCCAATTACTTCTTATCATTCTTATATTCTCAACCTCCTGATTCGCGGTGATACTGTCAATTCCGAAATATTGAGCTGTCTGCATGGCGAGTTCAAATGACAGAGAATTGTCGGCGTCATCTATATTGATGCTTAAACCCATTCCGTATGCGGATGGATTCAGGTCGTATGCCGGCGAAAGAGTCCATCCTTTTCTATTTAAAATGAAGCCATGATTGCGTAGATGGTCATCGCAGTTGCTTATGGCTATGTTGAATACGATGCGCTTCCAAAGTTCATGAAGATCCTTTTCGACGTCACATCCATAACGTTCAATAAATTCTGCCAATTCAAGATAACTTGCATCGTGGTCGCCATCGTTTCTGCCAAGTAATGTCATGGCTGATGCAAAATAAAGACGATGCCCGTTGTTGCGGTCAAATCGTTTTGTCAGAAATGTATGATGTTTTGAATAAAAACACTTGGCATCAAATTCACTGGTTCTCAATCCGAATTGCTTTGCCATCTGATTGCACACAAACTCCCACGCTCCAACATCAGTATCGTCATTTTTACTTGGAAACTTTGCAATCCAAAGATCGCCTTTTCCATCAATGACATTAGCCTTTGGTCTCGCGCCGCCCAACGATGATCCGGGTGCGTATAACATTTTAAGCCATTCTTCGTATTCCGGCTTATCTTCGGCGTCTTCACTTTCGTATCCCAACGATGCCTGTTCCAAGGTTCTTAAAGATGTGACTGGGGGTGTGGCCATGAGACTGTCGTTGTCAAGGAATTTGCCATCCGGTTCGGTTTTAAATCTCAAAGCACCCATCCGGTTTCCATCGAATACACCGAGAAGATAATCTGATTCCATGAGCGTTTTCGGCTGATTTCCACACAACTTTGCCCTTATTCTCTCTCGCCGTTTCATAAGCATCCGACCCCATCGGTCAGGAGATGAATCAAGAAACATTCCGAAGTTCATTTTGCCTTCAGGAAGAAATTGTTGTCCGTATAAGTTTTGCAAATCAGGGTCTAAAAAAGAAAATGTCTTGTTTGAGATCCAATTCTCATTTGCGCGGAAAGAAAATACCTCCTTACCCCTCAATGACTCAACAGACAATTCGCCTATCAATAGGGGGTAATCTGTAAGTCCTTCTGCATCAATATATACGTATATTTTCATTCTTCCTTCTTTTCACTGCGTGCTCTTTTCCTGATTTCAAGTCCGGCATCTTGCAATTTTCGGCCAAGGATGTCGTCTTTCGCGAGAAGCAAAATGTCGTTGTCAAGTCCAAGCGCCACTAACACCCTGAAATAGTTTCCCATAGCGACGCTTTCGTCACCGTTTTCGATGCTTGAGATAGTATTTCGACCAAGCGACGTACGCTGCGCCATCTCTAAAGAAGTGTAGCCACGACGCAACCTTGCAAGACGAATATTGTTTCCCATCTCAGCAAGCATTCTGCTTTGTTTGGGTAGTAGTTGTCTTTTCATCTTAATGTTTGAAATTTTGTGCAAAAATACGTAATATGTTTAATATAACAAACATTAATATGAAAAAATATTTTACGTCACATAGACCTAACACTCCGCGCTGACTGCCTCCACGAGGTTCCACGCGTCCTGGTAGATGTCTTTCAACGTGGCGTCAAGCATGAAGCACGGCGTGGTGAAGACCTTGTTCTTGATGTCGCCGACAACGCCGCCGTTCTCGGTCTCGATGTGTTCCGCGCCAAACGACCTGACTTCAGCAGCTTGTCTGTTGCTCTCGCCTCCCATCGTAATCATCACGTTGTCAAGCACTTTCGCCAACATCATCGGGGAGATGCACATGGCACCTATCGGCTTGCCCTGCGCGTGGATGTCCATGATCGCCTTCTCCACGTGTTTGTTCACCGTGAAATCCATCCCGTCGATGGCGTAGGTGAAGAGGTTTTTCGCCGCGCCGAAGCCGCCGGGGAAGAACAAGGCATCGAACCCGTCGGCGTTGAAATCCTCAATCGGCAGGATGTCGCCGCGCACGATGCGGGCCGACTCAACCATGATGTTTCGTTCCTCGTTCATTACATGGCTCGTGACGTGATTTATGACATGATGCTGATTCTCGTTTGGTGCAAAACATTGATATTGAATGTTATGCTGGTCTAATGCCAACAATAATGTCACGGTCTCGCTGATTTCCGAACCGTCTTTCGCGCCGCATCCGGCGAGGATTACTGCTACTTTCTTCATGTTAATAGATGTTTTATGTGTGTTGTTTTTGTTCTATGGATATGCAACCGCTATGCGGTTGTCGTGGTCATATTAAATCCTTGATTTCATCTTCGGCGTCATCGACCTTGTCGTCAAACTCCTTGATGAAAGAGTCTTTGTTGTCGGTAATCCATTCAGCGATATTCTCGGAAGTGGTGTAAAGCACCGATTTCTCGCGTGTCTCTTTGTTTATCGCGTCTTTTATTCCGAAGAAGTCGAGGATGATGATTACCACTCCGACGATGAGCAGCCCTTTCGCCACTCCGAACACGAAGCCGCCGATCTTGTCGAAGAAGCCAAGGTGAAGCGACTCAACGAGTTTTGAGACACCTTTCCCTATCAAGTTGATGGCCAATGCCAAAAGGATGAAAACGATGATGAATGAAATGACCGACATCCATTCCTGACTCACATTAATCAGTGCTGAGAGTTTCTCGCCGACTACGTCGGCGAGTTCCACCGCTCCATAGACTCCGCCGATGAAAGCCACTAATGCGAATGCCTCGCGGATGATGCCGTTTTTCAATCCCGCCAATGCGAAAAGCAGGAGAATGATGCCGATGATGATGTCTAAGTAGTTCATTTTTTAGGTGATTAGGTGTTTAATTGATTAGTTTTTTGAGATTTTATACTTTTAAATTTGTTTATGGTCGAAATGACGACGTGCGTCAACCTCTTTTAACTTTTAACTTTAAACTTTTAACTATTTAAGTCTTCTTGTCAGTTCTGTGGCAAATACAAATTCCTGCAGTTCCTTGTTGTCGGTAGTGAGGATTGAGTTTTTGTCGCCTTTCCACCAGAGTTGTCCGTGGTAAAGGAAGTTGATATGTTGTCCGATTTTCATCACGGAGTTCATGTCGTGTGTGTTGATGATTGTTGTGATGTTGTATTCTTCGGTTATCTCGCTGATGAGTTCGTCGATGAGTTCCGATGTCTTGGGGTCGAGGCCGGAGTTCGGCTCGTCGCAGAAGAGGTATTTGGGGTTGTTGGCGATGGCGCGGGCGATGGCCACACGTTTCATCATGCCGCCGCTCAACTCATTGGTTCTCAGTTTGTTGCTATTTTCAAGGTTGACGCGTTTCAGGCAGAAATTAACCCTATCGAGTTTCTCGCCGCGTGACAGTCTCGTGAACATGTTGAGCGGGAACATCACGTTTTCCTCGACGTTCATCGAGTCGAACAGTGCGCCACCCTGAAAGAGCACGCCCATCTCCTTGCGGATGTCACGGCGTTTAATTTCCGGAAGGTTTGAGAAGCGGCGGTCGTTGAAATACACCTCGCCCTCGTCGGGTTCCAGCAGTCCGGTGCAGATGCGCATCATGATTGTCTTTCCCGAGCCGCTCTGCCCGATGATGAGGTTGGTCTTGCCCTGCTCGAACTCCGCCGAGATGTTCTTCAGGACTTGCTTGTCGCCGAACGATTTTGAAATATTCTCAATCTTTATCATGACAGGAGCATTTGGGTTAGGATGAGGTCGAAGAAGATGATGAGTATGCTGCTATATACGACACCGTCGGTGCTGGCTTTGCCCACTTCCACCGAACCGCCATCGACGTTGTAGCCGATGAAGCTCGACACCGACGCTATGATGAACGAGAAGACGACGGTCTTTATCATGGCGAATGTCAGCGTCCACGGGTCGAACCATGAGCGGAGGCCGAGGACATAGTCTTCCGTCGAGATGATGCTGAGGACGTCGCACGCCACGTAGCCGCCGAAGATTCCGAGGAAGATGCTGAATACGATGAGCACCGGAATAAACAGCAGGCACGCAATGATCTTCGGCATGATGAGATAGTTGGCGGCGTTGATACCCATAACCTGAAGAGCGTCAATCTGTTGCGTCACGCGCATCGTGCCGATCTCGGAAGCTATCTGTGAACCGAGCTTTCCGGCAAGGATGATGCAGATGATGGTGGGGGAGAACTCCTGTATGACCATCTGACGCGTCACGAAACCGATCATCTTGTCGGGAAGCAGCGGATTGTCAATGTTATACGCGACGAGGATGGCTGCGACGGCACCGACGAAGACTGAGAGTATCGCCACGATGACGAACGAGGTGACACCGAGACTGTAGAACTCATGCAGCAGCTGCCGCCTGAATATCGAAAATTTCGGCGGACGCCGCAACGCCTGCCACATCAAAATCACATAATCGCCAATTTTCCTTAACATAATAAATGTTTAGCGTGCAAAGTTACATATTTTTCCATAAATAAACCTTTTTGAATAAATTTTTGTTTTTTGCGAAATTAAAACCGTCTTCAAACGTTATTTTTCATAATTTTGAAGCCAAAAAAATTTTAAAGGTGAACAACAAAAACAATTCAACAAAACAACGTCTCAGAGGTTCATATCTCATCTCACTTTTGAGCATCACATTGGTTTTGTTCGTGTTAAGTCTCTTCTCGGCGCTTTTGCTGTACGCAAACAAGATTTCATCGTACCTAAAAGAGAACATCGGCTTCGAGGTCGTGATGAAAAAAGGTGTGAAGGAAAAAGACATTCTGGAGTTTCAGAAAGAACTCGACGGCAAGAATTTTGTGAAATCGACAAGATACATCTCGAAGGAAGAGGCGACGAAACAGCTCTCCGCCGACCTCGGCGAGGACATCCTGCAATGGCTCGGCGACGTCGAGAACCCACTGCTGCCCTCCATCGATGTGCGCTTCACCTCCGACTACGCGAACAACGACAGCATCGAGAAAATCGAACAGTGGGTGACGCAGAAGAAAAATGTCAAAGAAGTGTATTTCCAAAAGTCACTCATGCACTCCATCAACCACAACGTCAAGAAGATAGGCGTCATCCTGCTGCTTGTCGGACTGCTGCTTCTCGTAATGGCCGTGACACTCATCTCAAACACAGTGCGGCTCTCAATCTATTCCAAACGCTTCATTGTCAGAAGCATGCAGCTTGTCGGGGCGACGGAGGAGTTCATCATGAAGCCGTTCATCAAGTCGTTTGCGTTGCAAGGTCTCATCGGAGGCCTGATTTCATCGGTGCTTCTCGCAATGTCAATGTCGATGCTGTTCAGAAAAGTCCCTGAACTAAACCAGCTGAGCAGCTTCGGCGTTGATGTAACAATTTATTTATCAATAATTTTACTCGGTATGGTACTCACAACGGTCTCGACTTATTTCTCAATGAGAAAATATCTCGGCGCCAACATCGACGAACTCTACGAATAAGTTTTTTTATTACTTTTGCAAAAATTTTCAAAATATGGCAACAACAAAGAAAGACCTAAAACAAACTGATAATCAAGAAAAAAAACAGATGCCGTTCAACCGCGACAACTATAAATGGGTGCTCATCGGCCTCGCCGTGCTGCTCGTCGGCTTCATCCTGATGATAGGCGGCGGCTCCGACAACCCAGATGTCTTCAACGAAAGCATGTTCAACTTCCGCCGTCTCACCCTCGCCCCGATACTCATCCTCGCCGGCTTCGGCATCGAGTTCTACGCGATAATGAAAAAATAATGTGGTCGCCTCGCGCCCTTTTAACTTTCAAACTTTATAACTTTCAAACTTTTAACTAACTCATGGACTGGCTACAAGCTTTACTTCTCGGAATCCTTCAGGGACTGACAGAATTTCTGCCCGTTTCAAGCAGCGGGCATCTCACGATATTGTCAAACATCTTCGGCATGACAGGCGAGGAGAACCTCACATTCACCGTCGTGCTTCATGTGGCGACGGTCTGCGCCACCCTCGTCATCCTCTGGAAAGAAGTCGTGTGGATCTTCAAAGACCTGTTCACGAAACAGCAATGGTGTTCGTATCAAGGTCTTAACGACGGCACGAAATACGCCGTCAACATCATCATCTCGATGATTCCGGTCGGCATCGTCGGGGTGTTTTTCAAAGACACCGTCGAGGAGATTTTCGGTTCCGGCCTTCTCATCGTGGGCGTCATGCTGCTGCTGACCGCACTGCTGCTCGGATTCGCATATTTCGCCAAGCCGCGCCAGCGCGAGAAGATATCCCCGCTGCACGCATTGATAATAGGTATCGGACAGGCCTGCGCCGTGATGCCCGGACTCTCACGCTCCGGGACCACCATCGCGACGGGACTTCTGCTCGGCAACAAGAAGGAGAGACTCGCGCAGTTCTCGTTCCTCATGGTCATCCCGCCAATCCTCGGTGAGGCGCTGCTCGACGCAAAAGACGTACTCGAAATAGGCTGGCACGAGGCGATGGCCGGCATCTCACCATTGACGCTGATAGTCGGCTTCTTGGCGGCGTTCGTCACAGGCTGCCTCGCGTGCAAATGGATGATCAACGTGGTGAAGAAAGGCAAGCTGATCTACTTCGCGGCTTACTGCGTGATAGTCGGTATCCTGGCGATTTGCTTCGCATAAATTTGTCCCGCAGATTAAACGCAAATTTATTTTGATGGAGAATTTGGATAACAGAATTTTCAACTTTGAAGAGGGCGAGGTTTTCCTCATCGACAAGCCCATTGACTGGACTTCGTTCGACGTGGTGAACCTGATTCGCGCCGTCATCAAGAAATATCATCAGATCAGGAAGCTGAAGGTCGGGCACGCCGGCACTTTAGACCCGCTCGCAACGGGACTGCTGATACTCTGCACCGGACGCATGACGAAACAGATCGACAACTTCCAGGCGCAGGAGAAAGTCTATACCGGCACCATGATGCTCGGACAGACGACGCCCACCTTCGACCTCGAAAGCGAGCCGGACCGTTTCTTCCCGACCGACGGCATAACGCCCGAAGCCCTCGACGAAGCCCGGAAACGTTTCATCGGCGACATCATGCAACGGCCGCCGAAATTCTCCGCGATAAAGATACAAGGCAAACGCGCCTTCGACTACGCGCGTTCCGACGAGGAGCTTGAGATGAAAGAACGCTTGGTGCATATCGAAGATTTTCAGATAGATACGACGAACTTCCCGAAAGTCGATTTCATGGTGAGATGCTCGAAAGGCACTTACATCCGCTCTTTGGTGAACGACTTCGGCGCGGCGTTGAACAACGGTGCCCATCTGACAGCACTCCGCAGAACCAACATCGGCGGCTTCGACGTGAAAGACGCCTGGGACCTTATGGAGCTGAAGAAAAGGATTATCGAGACGGCGCCGGAAATATCAGAAAACAATGTAGAGACGTCATAATATGGCGTCTCTACGTTTTTAAACCGGTTGTATAAACCCGTTCTATTCTTTTATTTCAACATCTTTGGTCTTTAAAAGATTTTGATTGTTTTTCACAAATTTTATCACTGCGATGACACCAATTGCAAATGTGCCCACTATTGCGAAAAGCAACGCAGCTAAGTAAATCAGCACAAACACCATGATTGCAATAAAGGCAAACATGACAATTCCGCCTACAGTATAACCGAAACCTGTTCCGACGACTCTGTATAGTGTTCCTCCAATATTTTTAATTGCCAATGTTGGATTCAAAGCCTCGCCAATCATAGCTGGAATAGCGACAAGAGTGGCGCCGATCACACTCAAGATAATGGTGAAAATTGAAGCTGCTGAATCACTGACGCTGCCCAAAACGGTGTTTCCGGCCTCTTTACTTGCAGCCAACTCTTCGGCAGTAGCTGGAACGAAAGCGATAATGGCATAGCAAATGTAAAATATTACAGCTAAAAGGGTTAACAACAAGACACCCCATTCCGGGTGATATCCTTCGGTGCCGTCAAAAATAGGCATGAAGAAAGCTATAAATAATGTCGCGATGATACTGAACACCAGCAGCCACGCCACCCAAACTTTTCCGTTGTAAACATAGCCGGCGGTGTCTTTATTGTTGTTTTTTATTCTTTTGAATACCGAATAAAAAGCTAAAACCGGTGCCCCAAACAGAGCAACATAAATAAGGATATTTAACAGCATAACATAAAGTTTTTAAGTTTAACATAGAATGAACTATCCGCGTCAAAATTAGTAATTATTTCAATTATCCAAACAATTATTTTGATTATTTTTGCCATCTGGTTTAAAAAATCCTGTAAATCTTGTTAATCCTGTCAAAAAAACATGTAAATCCTGTCTAATAAAATCCTGTCTGATGAAAAAACGTTATACATTTTCTTCCGGCGACTCTTTTGAAGCCGACATAAACGACCTAAAACGTCTTCTCGCTGAAAATCAGCAATATGTGGAGAACTACGAAGACGTCTTAGGTTCTCTCTACGATGACGAATACGTTGCCCGCGGCAACGGATTCTGCGACCGCAAATACAGCGACGATTTTATCGAAAGCCAACTCGAAAAATACACAAAACGCGTCGAAGAACTGAAAAAATGGATTGAACATGAACAACTTTAAGTCTTTCCTCAAACGCAAGAACATCGACATTTCCGTCAAGGCATACTTACTCGACGCGCTGAGTGCGATGGCGCTCGGACTTTTTGCGTCGCTTCTCATCGGCACCATTTTCAAGACCATAGGCGACAAGCTGTCGATTCCGCTGTTTGTGGAGTTCGCGGGATACTGCACCAAGGCGGCCGGTCCGGCCATGGGAGTCGCGATAGCATACGCGCTCCACGCCCCGGCGCTCGTGCTGTTCAGCGCGGTGGCTGTCGGCATAGCCGGCAACACGCTCGGCGGCCCCGTCGGGGTGCTCGTGGCTGTCGTCATAAGCACCGAACTCGGGAAGATGGTCTCAAAGGAGACGAAGGTCGATATTCTCGTGACGCCTTCTGTGACGATAATCACCGGCGTCTTGCTCGCGATGTTTGTCGGGCCGGGCATCAGCGCGTTCATGACGGCTTTCGGCGACTTCATCATCGAGGCGACGAACCTTCATCCGTTCGCGATGGGTGTCATCGTATCGGTGAGCGTCGGCATGGCGTTGACGCTTCCCATCAGCAGTGCGGCGTTGTGCATAGCCATCGGGCTTTCCGGCATCGCGGCGGGTGCGGCGACGGCTGGCTGCTGCGCACAGATGGTCGGGTTCGCCGTGATGAGCTTCAGGGAGAACCGCTGGGGCGGACTTGTCTCACAGGGCCTCGGCACCTCGATGCTACAGATGTCGAACATCATAAAACACCCGCTGATATGGATCCCGCCGACGTTGGCGGCGGCGGTGACAGGACCGATAGCGACCTGCGTCTTCCGGCTCGAAAACGTCCCGATAGGCGCGGGCATGGGCACCTGCGGACTCGTCGGGCCGCTGTGCGTCATCAACGCCATGCCTGAGGGCGGCGCGAAGATGTGGCTCGGAATATTGTTGGTTTGCTTCATCCTGCCCGCAATCCTGACATGGTGCTTCGGCTGGGTCTTCAGAAGACTGCACTGGATCAAAGACGGCGACCTGAAACTGGAACAGTGAAATAACAAAATATCATTTTATGAATTTCACAGGACTGATCATCGCCATCGCCACTTTCATCATCATTGGCATTTTTCACCCTATTGTCATCAAAGCCGAATACTACCTTGGAGTGAAGGTCTGGTGGGTGTTTTTGGTTTTGGGAATGACGTTCATCGGAGCGTCTCTGTTCATCAGCAATCAGATTGTCAGTATGATAGCCGGCATTGTCGGCTGCTCATGTCTGTGGAGCATACTCGAGCTTTTCGAGCAGCGCAAACGTGTGGAACGCGGCTGGTTTCCAAAAATCCCAACCGGAGGGATTGAGTTCGTATAAATGGAGTTTCCACAGCCTTTTTATACGTTTTCAGTTTTTCTCGGACAGCGATAAAAAATTTTATATCTTTGCGCCGTCAAAGGTTTTTATCTTTGGCACGAAAAAAGTAATAATTGAAAAATTAAAAATTCTTCAAAAACCCTCAAAAAATCCATAAAAATGAAAAAGCACATTCTATTTTTTCTGTTGCTCGCGATGGTGACCGCGGCAAATGCGGCGTATTTGAGAAATGTCCGTATGACGCTCAGCCAGCCTGACGGGGCAAAATTCGAGTGTTTCGCTTCAGGCGATGAATTTTACAACTATCTGCATGATGCACAAGGTTTTACGATTATCCTAAACCCAAGCACAGGTTATTATGTCTATGCCGACTTGTCGGACGACAAGCTCATCCCGACACAGCTGATTGCCGGCCGTTCGAACCCTGCGGAAAGTCTCACACCATATCTGAACATCTCTGCTGAGAAACATATGCAGATGAGAAAGGCATGGGACGTGCCCGAACATCTGAAGGTGGAGCAAAAGAGAACACGCGAGACGAACCACGGCACGATAAACAACATCGTGATTTTCATACGTTTCGCTGATGACGGCAATTTCCAGAACTCGTTCCAGTCAGTGAACAACATGTTCAACATCAATACTTCGAGCCAGTCGATGCAAGGATATTTCGCGGAAGTGTCGTACAACCAGCTCAACGTCCAGACGACATTCTATCCCGCCCCTAACGGCAATCAGATTGTCTCATATCAGGACAGCCACAACAGAGGATATTACCAGGAATACAGCTACTCGAATCCTGAAGGCTATCAAGGCGGCAACGATGGCTATGAGAGGATGCAGCGTGAACAGGCATTGCTGAAGAACGCCGTGAATTATGTCAATTCCAACAATATGGTTCCGAGCAGTCTGAACATTGATTATGACAATGACGGCTATGTTGACAATGTGTGTTTCATCGTCAGGGGCGAGCCGGGTGAATGGAGCAGCCTGCTCTGGCCTCATCAGTGGTCACTGTACAACGAATATGCCTACATCAACGGCAAGAGAGTTTATACATTCAATTTCCAGCTGGCGGATGCCGGTGAAGGCTATTTCGACACCTCGACGATGTGCCATGAGATGAACCACTCTTTGGGCGCACCCGACCTGTATCATTATTATTATGGGACAAACCTGAACCCTGTCGGCCTTTGGGATCTGATGGAATATAACGCCAATCCGCCGCAACACATGGGCGCATATATGAAATACAGATACGGCAACTGGATTGACAACATACCGGAAATCACCAGCAACGGAACATATTCACTGCATGACCTGTCGTCAAGCACAAACAACTGCTACAAGATCGCGAGCACAAGTCCGGGGCAGTATTACATCCTGGAGTATAGGAAAAAGAGCGTGGAGGCGGCTGTTCCCGGCTCCGGATTGTTGATTTACAGGATAAACACGGCAGCAGACGGGATGGGAAATAGGGAATATGATGGTTATTCTAATTTCGACGAAGTTTACATTTACCGCCCGAATGGGACGACGACGCAGAATGGAAATTACAACAACGCGCATTTCAGCTCACAGGTGGGACGCACTGCATTTGACGCGACGACAAACCCTCATGCGTTTCTCATCAACGGAAGCCTTGACAACAACATTCACATTTCATCAATATCATCAGCTGGCGAGACAATCTCCTTCACAGTCACATTGGGAGGACAGCCACAGCCGCAGCCGCTTCAGGTCACAGCCACGGAAGTCAGTGATTCGAAAGTAAATGTTGCATGGGAGTCATGCGAGTCCGTGACATTCAATTTTGACAACAGCAGTCTGCAAGGCTGGACGACGATAGACGCCGACGGCGACGGTCACAACTGGATGGTCGGTTCGGAAATGATGGGTACAGGCAATGGTCACAACGGCTCTAACGACCTCGTCCTTTCGCAGTCGTACGAAAACGATAGAGGCATCTTGTATCCGGATAACTATCTCATCTGCCCGACAAAAGACCATTACACACAGATAAGCTTCTGGGCTTGCGGCCAGGATGCGAACTACGCAGCGGAACATTTCAGCGTCGAGGTCTCCACCACAAACAACACAAACGCTTCGGCGTTCACCACAATCCAGGAGTGGACGCTGACAGCCAAAGACCAAGGCACGTGGCATCAGTTCACCGTTGACCTGAGCCAGTATTCGGGACAGCAGATATGGGTCGCAATCCGCCACTTCAACTGCAATGACCAATTTTACATAGACGTTGACGACATCACACTTTTAAAGACAAGCGGCAAGGTTTCAAAAGATACATACACCGTCTATCGCAAGAATGTCGCGACAGGTTCGCAGACGACGCTTTCAAGCAACGTCAACGGCATGTCGTACAACGACAGCGGCTGGGGCTCCGTCTCTGCCGGACAATATAAATGGGGCGTGAAGACAAACGGGACTTCAGACATTTTCTGGTCGAATGCGATAACAAAACAGGAAATCATCGAGACATACAACGTCACCGTCACAGCGAACCCGACGGCGGGCGGCATTGTCTCGGGCGGCGGAACTTACGATGAAGGCACATCGGCAACAGTGACGGCGACTCCGAACGCGGGCTATCACTTCGTCAACTGGAAAGAAGGCTCGACAGTCGTCTCTACAAGCTCAAGCTACACGTTCACAGTCACTTCAAACAGAAACCTCGTCGCCAACTTTGAGTTGAGTCCTGTCCCGACATACAACGTCACCGTCACGGCGAACCCGACGGCGGGCGGCACTGTCTCGGGCGGCGGCACCTACGATGAAGGCGAGACGGCGACGGTGACGGCCTTTGCGAACGCCAACTACATTTTTGTAAATTGGACGGAAAACGGTACAGAGCTCTCAACATCAGCGGTTTACAGTTTTGAAGTGACGCGCGACATGAACATCACGGCTAATTTCTCGTACATCACCGGCGTTGAAGAAAACTCGGTCGCCGTTGAAGTCTATCCGAATCCGGCGAACGCCGAAATGAATATCATCTGTGAGAGAATGAAGCGCATCACCATAATATCTGTTTCAGGCAAGGTGATGTTTGACGCTGAAGTCGCGAATGACAAGGAAACCGTTGACGTGTCGCGGTTCGCGCAAGGTTCTTATGTATTGAGAATCAGCACAATCGATGATGTTGTCACGAAGATTGTCACCGTCACGAAATAAACGGATTTTTTATTCTTGTTGTCCGATAAAACACTTTTGAGGGCAAAAAACAAGGGCTGATTTCTATTTGAAGTCAGCCCTTTGCCTTGAATTCCGCCGTGTACTTGCGGCAGCTGATTTTCTTTGTGTCACTCATTTCTTTTGAATTTTTCGCAAAGACAATCGCTTTAACCTTTGGTATGAAATTTTGGGGACACTATCATCATTTTTCACTTGACAAAATTTTCATTCTGTTGTATCTTTGCACCTTATTTGTGAAAAAATCAGCAAAACATATTTGAGACGATGAAACTATCTCAGTTTAAATTCAACCTGCCATCAAGCCTTATCGCGAGCTATCCGCCGAAGGAGCGTGAAGACGCACGCATGATGGTGCTGCACCGTGACACGCAGACAATAGAACACAAGACATTCCGCGACATTCTCGAATACTGCAATGCCGGCGACCTCTTCGTTGTGAACAACTCAAGGGTCTTTCCGGCACGTCTGTACGGCGAGAAAGAGAAGACCGGCGCGAAAATCGAGGTCATGCTGCTCCGTGAGTTGAACGCCGAGAGCCGACTCTGGGACGTCCTCGTTGACCCGGCACGCAAGATCCGCATCGGCAACAAACTCTATTTCGGACCTAACGACGAACTCGTGGCCGAGGTCATCGACAACACCACGTCGCGCGGCCGCACACTGCGTTTCCTCTTCGACGGCACACACGACGAGTTCAAGAAAGTGATAATGGGCCTCGGCGAGACACCGTTGCCGAAAGTGCATAACCGCCCCGTCGAACCCGACGACGAGTTCAACTACCAGACTGTCTATGCGAAAATGGAAGGCTCCATCGCCGCCCCGACAGCGGGTCTGCACTTCAGCAAAATCCTCATGAAACGCATGGAACTACAGGACGTGAACTTCGCCGAAGTGACACTCCATACCGGTATGGGCAACTTCCGCGAGATAGAAGTGGAAGACCTCACCAAACACAAGACCGACTCCGAGGAGATGTATATCTCACAGGAGACATGCGACATGGTGAACGCCACGAAAGAAGCCGGACACAAAGTGTTCGCCGTCGGTACAACCACGCTGAAGGTCATGGAGACGGTGGTGAGCATCACCGGACAGCTCAAGCCGCTCGACGGCTGGACAAACAAATTCATCTTCCCGCCGTACGACTTCACCACCGCCGACGCGCTCGTCACCAACTTCCACCTGCCGAAGTCACCGATGATGATGGAGGTCGCCGCATTCGCCGGATACGATTTCCTCATGAAAGCATACAAGGAAGCCGTTGCGGAGAAATATAATTTCTTCACCTACGGCGACGCTATGCTCATATTGTAGTGTGGAGTTTTGAGAGTTAAGAGTGGAGTTTTGAGAGTTAAGAGTGGAGTTTTTAGAAGATTAAAAAATAAATAGCAAATATAATTAATAAAAAGGAGGGTAGAGGTGGTGATTCCACTCTCAACTCTCCAAACTTAAAACTGGAAAAAGTGAATCAGGAAGAATTTTTCAAGAAGATAACGTCACACGCCAAGGAATACGGCTTCATCTTTCCTTCGAGTGACATTTACGATGGACTGGCAGCCGTTTACGACTACGGCCAGAATGGAGTTGAACTGAAGAAGAACATCCGCGAATACTGGTGGAAAGCCATGGTGCAGATGCATGAGAACATCGTCGGCCTCGACGCCGCCATCTTCATGCACCCGACGGTGTGGAAGGCCTCCGGCCACGTCGATGCCTTCAACGACCCGATGATCGACAACAAAGACAGCAAGAAACGCTACCGTGCCGACGTCCTTGTCGAGGATTACATGGCGAAGATCGAGGAAAAAATAAACAAAGAAGTCGAGAAGGCCGCGAAACGCTTCGGCGATGCCTTCAACAAGGAACAGTTTGTCAGCACCAACCCGCGCGTCGTCGAATGGAAGAAGGAGATTGAGGAAATCAGCCACCGTCTCTACGGCGCGATGGAACGCAACGACCTCGATGACATCAAGAAACTCATCGAAGACCTCGGCATCGTCTGCCCTATCAGCGGCACGCGCAACTGGACCGACGTCCGTCAGTTCAACCTGATGTTCGCCACGCAGATCGGCTCGCTGGCGGAAGGCGCGAACACCGTCTATCTGCGTCCCGAGACGGCGCAGGGCATCTTCGTGAACTACCTCAACGTGCAGAAGACCGGCCGCATGAAGATTCCGTTCGGCATCGCGCAGACCGGCAAGGCGTTCAGAAACGAGATCGTCGCGCGTCAGTTCATCTTCAGGATGAGGGAGTTCGAGCAGATGGAGATGCAGTTCTTCGTGCGCCCTGGCACCGAGCTCGAATGGTTCAAGAGATGGAAGGAGGAACGTCTCAACTGGCACCTCTCACTCGGCATCCCGGCCGAGAACTACCGTTTCCACGACCACGAGAAACTCGCGCATTACGCCAACGCCGCCACCGACATCGAGTTCAACTTTCCGTTCGGCTTCAAGGAGCTGGAGGGCGTCCACAGCCGCACCGACTTCGACCTCAGCCGTCACGCGGAGTTCTCGGGCAAGAAACTGCAATATTTCGACCCGGAGACGAACGAGAGCTACACGCCATACGTCATCGAGACGTCAATAGGCCTCGACAGGATGTTCCTCGCCATGTTCAGCTACGCCTACACCGAAGAGAAACTCGAAGACGGCAGCGAGCGCGTCGTGATGAAGTTCCCGCCGATGCTCGCGCCTTACAAGGTCGCAGTCCTGCCGCTGGTGAAGAAAGACGGCCTTCCGGAGAAAGCCCGCGAGATCATGGACTCGTTGCAGTACGACTACATGTGCCAGTACGAGGAGAAAGACTCCATCGGGAAGCGTTACAGAAGACAGGACGCCATCGGCACGCCGCTCTGCGTTACCATTGACAATCAGACACTTGAAGACAACACCGTCACCGTCCGCGACCGCGACACCATGGAGCAGATTCGCGTGAACGCCGACGAGCTTCACGAGATTATCAGAAAGAAGATAATGCCGAGGAAGTAGGTTAGAGCTTAGAGGTTAGAGCTTAGAGCTTAGAGAGGGCTGGCGCGAGACGCTGGCCTTTTTTTTGTGCGGTGATTTTAAGGGAATCCCTCAATGAGGGAAATATTTTTGATTTTTTTCCCTCAATGATGGATTTTTTAAAGACGACATTGAGAGCGGTCATGGAATAGTAATACCGCTTTGGCATTTCGGGATGAGTTATTGACATCGCAACAAAAAAAATCAGCCCGCTTCCGAGCTGATTTTTTCTTTTAAGTCGGGATGACAAGATTCGAACTTGCGGCCTCTTCGTCCCGAACGAAGCGCGCTACCGGGCTGCGCTACATCCCGCCTTTTTTCGAGGTGCAAAAGTACAACTTTTTTCAATACAAAAACAAAATTCTGAAAAAATATTTTCGGAGGGATTTTTAACACGAGTTGCACGAGTTTTTAACACAAGTTGCGCGAGGTTTTTGGTATGTTAAAGGCTGACGCAGCGGTTCAAACCATCGTGCGTCAGCCTCTCTTAACTCTACTCTCTACTCTCTACTCTCTTAACTCTATCCTATCGAGCATCCCGGTGTCACCGTGTCGCTCGGGGTGATGACGACGAGGCGGCCGTCCTTGTCCTCGGCGGAGAGTATCATGCCTGCGCTCTCCACGCCTTTCAGCTTGCGCGGGGCGAAGTTGGCGATGAAGCAGACTTGCTTCCCGACGAGAACCTGCGGGTCGGGGTAATGTTTCGCGATGCCGCTGACGATGGTGCGTTTCTCCATGCCGTCGTCGATGAGGAACTGAAGCAGCTTGTCGGCCTTCGGCACCTTGGTGCATTCAAGCACGGTGCCGACGCGGATGTCGAACTTGCCGAAGTCGTCGAAGCTGACGTTGGGCTTCACCTCCGCCGGCTTCCAGGCGTTCAGCTCGTTCTGTCTCTTCGTGTCTTCCAGCTTCTTGATCTGCGCCTCGACGACACTGTCTTCGACCTTCTCGAACAGAAGCTCCGGCGTCCCGATGACGTGACCGGCGGCGAGGAGCGCCGTGGTGTTCGCCTGGTCCCAGCCTTCGACCTTCAGGTTGATCATGTTCTGGAGTTTCTTCGCGCTGAACGGCAGGAACGGCTCGCTCAAAATGGCTAATTTCGCTACGATCTGCATCGAGAGCGCCATGACGGTCTTGGTGCGCTCCGGGTCGGTCTTGTAGAGTTTCCAAGGCTCGTTTTCGGTGAGGTAACGGTTGCCGAGACGTGCGAGGTTCATCAGCTCGCCCACGCCTTCGCGGAACTTGTAAGTCTCAATGAGATGCCCGATCTTTTCGGGATACTGGTTCATCTCGACGATGACTTCGTTGTCGCGTTCGGTGAGGTTGTCCATCGCCGGCACCGCGCCTTCGTAATATTTATGCGTCAGCACCATGATGCGGTTCACGAAGTTGCCGAAGATGGCGAGAAGCTCGTTGTTGTTTCTGTCCTGATAGTCTTTCCACGTGAAGTTGTTGTCCTTGGTCTCCGGCGCGTTTGCGGTGAGCACGTAGCGCAGGATGTCCTGTTTTCCGGGGAACTCCTCGAGGTATTCGTGGAGCCACACCGCCCAGTTGCGGGAGGTCGAGATCTTGTCGTTCTCGAGGTTCAGGAATTCGTTGGCTGGCACGTTCTCCGGCACGATGAAGCCGTCGCCGTAGGCTTTCAGCATGCACGGGAAGATGATGCAGTGGAACACGATGTTGTCTTTCCCGATGAAATGCACCATCTTGGTGTCGTCCGACTTCCACCATTTCTCCCAGTCGTCGCCGCGTTCGGCGCAGATCTCCTTGGTGTTGGAGATGTAGCCGATAGGTGCGTCGAACCAGACGTACAGCACTTTGCCTTCGGCGTCTTTCACCGGCACCGGCACGCCCCAGTCGAGGTCGCGGGTGACGGCGCGGGGCTGCAGTCCGCCGTCGAGCCAGCTCTTCACCTGCCCGTAAACGTTTGACTTCCATTCCTTATGTCCTTCGAGGATCCACTGGCGGAGCCATTCCTCGTACTGTTCGAGGGGCAGATACCAGTGTTTCGTCATCTTCTTCACGAGTTTCGCGCCGCTGATGGCGGAATGCGGTTCGATGAGTTCCTCGGGGCTGAGCGTGCTGCCGCATTTCTCGCACTGGTCGCCGTAGGCGCGGTCGTTGCCGCACTTCGGGCAGGTGCCGATGATGTAACGGTCGCTCAGGAACTTGTTGCGTTCAGGGTCGAAGAACTGCTCGGTCTCCTTCTCGATGAACTTGCCTTCGTTGTAGAGTTTCGAGAAGAACTCCGCCGCCGTCGCGTGGTGTATGGCGGATGTCGTCCTCGAATAGATGTCGTAGCTCATGCCGAGGTCTTCGAACGACTTCTTGATTATCCCGTGGTAGCGATCGACGATGTCCTGCGGGGTGACGCCTTCCTTCTCGGCCTTGATGGTGACGGGCACGCCGTGTTCGTCGGAGCCGCCGACGAAGAGCACGTCTTCGCCTTTCATGCGGAGGTAGCGGACGTAGGTGTCGGCCGGGACATAGACGCCGGCGAGGTGCCCGATATGGACCGGGCCGTTGGCGTATGGCAACGCCGTGGTTATCAGATAACGCTTGAATTTCTTTTCTTCCATATATTTCAAATTTTCATCTTCAAAAAATCAAAAATTACAAACTGCAAAAATACGTTTTTTATGAGAATGAGAGAGGAAAAAGTTCGGGAAATAATCAACTAATATGCGAATCCGAACATCCACAGCGGAATGATGTTCTGAAAAGCGTATTCTATGTCGTCTTTCACGATGTATGAATCCGCCACGCCTTTGATCTGCTTTTGGTTCTTGCTCTTTCCACCGACTTCAAAAACTTTTCCTTCCACTTCAAAATCAGCGACTTCCGATGAGGAAATAAAATATCTCATCCTTATCATCGAGAAGAAAAACGTCTCGCGGATGGTGCCTGTGTCAGGTGTGTTTTCAGTCAGGGCGTAGGCGATGTTTGTGTTGTTGAGATACACTTTCTCGACTTTCTCGAGCATTTTGATTCCGAAAGCTTTTTCGCGGAGCAGGGCGATCAGGCCGGCTTTTTCAAGATACTCGAAATAATCGGGAAGAGTGTTGCGGCTGATTTGCAAATCCCTTTCAAGTTTCGCGTTGTTTGGCTTGAAAGGCGAGCTTTGCGCTATGACGTAAAGCAGTTTCTTCAGTTTGTAACCTGTGGCGACCTGCATCTTCGCGAAAGTCGGAATGTCGATTTCAACGACTTGTTTCAAAACGCCTCGCAGACGCATGAAATATTCATTATCGGTGAAGAATGGATAATATCCTGTTTTCAGATATTCCTTGAAATGTTGAAGCGGTTTGAATCCGTCATGCGGAATCTCGACTCTCCCCGCAAGGATCTCGTCGAGAGAATAGACCGGCAGGTTCATCTTTTGGGAGATGTTCAGATATTCGCGGAAGGAGAGGCCTGGCATCAGATATTCGAGTTTCCGCCTGCTCAAGTCGGCGCCGCCTTTTTCAAGGTCGAGTACCGACGAGCCTGTGTAAACCACCTTCAAATCAGGGATTTTGTCGTAAATGTTCTTTATTTCCGTTGACCAGCCGGCGTATTTGTGAATCTCATCAACATATAGGTTTTTCCCGCCGTTTTGTGAAAATTCAAGTGCGAGGTCGTAAAGCCTGTGTGACGAAAAATAAAAGTCGTCGGCGGTGACGAACAGCGAATCATCAATGTCGCCGTGCAGTTTTATGTGTTGCAGAATCAATGTCGTCTTGCCGACACCACGCGCCCCGAGTATCGCGACGAGCCGGCTTCCCCATGCAATCTCGTCATGAATATATCTGACGAAATCAGTGCTGACACTATTCACGAGATGTTTGTAAGTCCTGACGAGCGTTTCCATTTTCCAAAATTTTCTGCAAAAGTAAGTAAAAATGCATAACAATAGTGCAGATTTTTGAAAAAAATGCACAATAATCATGCAATTTTTATACATTTATAAAACATCTTGCTTTTCTGAAAGCAATTCCATATCTTTGCCGCTTAAAATTTTCACGTCTATGAAATTAAAATTTTTACTTTTCTCGGTACTTCTCCTTTCGGGAATGACAATAAATGCTCAAGTTAACGAGAACCTTTTCGTGAAGCCGAAGCCGAAGTCACACGCCGGCGCTTCAATGCGGAAAAACGCCGGCGGCCTTAAAAACGGCTTCCGCGGCCCGACAGCCTACGCCTCCGTCACCAATGTGATCTCCGAAGAGGTGACATACGCGCATTATGACATGCAATCGCCTGACAATCTCACTGTCATAAACAACGAGGAGCTCTACGGCGGCGTTTATCTCGACGGCTACCTCTACGCCTACGACATCTACGAGGGCTTCCAGTGGTTCAACAAAATCGACCCGTTCACCGGCGAGATCCTGTGGTACGACGGCTCCACCTACTACCAGAAAGAGATGACTTACGACTACACCACCGCCACGGCCTACGGCACCTACAACAACGAGTTCTTCACCGTAAATCTCGCCACCGGCGACGTCACCAAGATCGGCGACTTCTCGACCGAAGACCCGATCTACGTCCTTGCGTGCGCCCTCGACGGCACTCTCTACGCCATCAGCGGCGGCAGAAGCAGCGCACTCTACATCGTTGACAAGCAGACCGCCGAGCTGAGCATGGTGGGTTACACCGGCATCGACGAAGACTACGAGGTGCTTTACTTGCAGTCGGGAGGCTTCGACTATAACACAGGGATTTTGTATTGGTGTGAATATGAGACAGATACGTGGATGTACATCTATGACTACAGCTGCATCCGCACCGTTGACCTTGAAACCGGACATTCGACCGAGATCGCTTCGACCGAGAACCTCTCGCAGCTCTGTTTCTTCATCCCATACGACGACCCGAACCCGAAAGAGAACATCTCAAAGCTGACAGGCGAGTATTTTTACAACGAGAACGTGAGTGGAGTGACGATAACACTCGGTTGGGAAACGGAGTCGGCAAACACCATCCAAAGCATCAACGTTTATCGTGGCTCAAGCCTCGAAGAAATGGAGTTAATCAACACACTGCCAAAGAATTGCACTTCATACACCGATGCGGAACTTGAAATCGGAAATTATTATTATCAACTTAAAGTTGTATATAACAACGGCCTTGAGTCAGTCCCTGCGCTGACGGTTGACGGAGAGGAATATCTCTCGTTTGACTTCACTTCGGCGAGTGAAAACCAAAGCATCACTGCGAAGGTTTATCCGAATCCGGCAACTGATCTCATCACAATCGAAGGGATTGACGTTGAGACAATTGAGGTTTACAATTCCGTCGGGCAGCTTGTCGAAAAGGCTGCAATGTCGCAGTCAGTTGACGTAAGAAGTTATCAGCCTGGCATTTACATGCTGATTATCAACGGCAGCGAGAAAATCAGATTTGTCAGAAAGTGACCGGCTGAAGGCTTACATCAGTTTCTGGTAGAACTGCCACCAGCGGTCGGGCAGCTCGTTCCGCATCGCCATGTCGTAGTCGTCTTTGGCGCACGGCACATAGTGATGACGCTCGTACTTTTCCTTGTTCTGGCTTCTGAACGACAGGTCCATCCACCATTTGCCGCTTGTCTTGTGGCAGAGGAAGATGATGTCGTCGTAGTCTTCGAGCTGCACGATGTAACGTTTGAAGTCGGTCATGTTGCCGGCGTTCGGGAAGTCGTTCTGTCGCATGGAGAAGCCTTCCATGAAATACCATATCATCTCCGCGAAGTGGCTGGCGCTCTGGTAGTTGATGTCGTAATGCGGGTTGTATTCGAAGAAGCCTATCGAGGTGAGTTTGGGGTTGAGGCCGGCGTAGCGTGTCATGCGGCAGCCTTCCTCGCCGGTGAAGCCGTTGGGCGAGCTGTTTTTCAGTCCGGGCATTTCCGACGACTTGAACGCCGAAGCATCGATGGTGATGATGTCGGCGTTGCGCAGCAGCGGCTCCGAAAGCTCCACGTTGCTCTTTATCGCGCCAAGTCTGTAGATGTCGAAAAGCAGCTGTTTCATCAGGCCGACAGTCTCATTGTCAATGTAATAAGTCTGAAACCCGATGTTCGTGAAGTTGAACAGATAGTTCGGCTGATGCAATATTATGTAGCTCAGATACGAATGAGAATTGAGACTCTCATTGTCCTGCCCGATGTCGAAGCGTGAATCTATGGCGGTGATATTCACTAACTTGCCTGTGTTTTCATAGACTTGATAGATAGGATATGTGAGGTCTTGGCTTCCGCCGATGATTATCGGGACGATGTGATATTTCAGGAGTGTGAGGAACACTTGGTTGAGTGCGTAGTATGTGTCTTCGACCTGGAAGCCGGTTTTTACGTTGCCCAGATCGACGACTTTCAGGTTCGGCCAGTGGTTGAAAAGAGGGTAGAATGCGTGCCTTATCGCATCGGGTGCGTCTTTGCAGCCCTCGTTGTCGCTGGAGTTGCGGTCTTCCTCGATGCCGACGATGGCGAGGGTGAAGTCTTCAAGCTTCGGGAAGAACGCCTCATCTCTGTAAATGCAAATTGTATTCCCGATCTGTTTCGGGTTGTTGAGACCGCATCCGTCGATGACCTCTTGCTTGACCGGATTTAGTAATACGCTGATATCCATTTCTTTATAGTTAAAAGTTTAAAGTTAAAAGATGAAAGATTTTAGCGCTCAAAAATAGATATAAAAGGTGGATGAAAGTTCGGGAATTTCAAGAAGTTATCAACAATAACCCAAACCATAACCCAAACCATAACCAAAACCATAACCAAAACTTTTTTGACCATAACCAAAACCAAAACCTTGCGGGCTGCCCGGAGGGCAGTACTTCAATAACCGGGTACGCGGCACGCGTGCCCGGCAGCATGATACGTCGCTCGGTGTCTGCCCGTGCAGTGTGCCGCCTGCCCGTGCAGAAAAAACAAAAAAAACCTCTTGCGGTATCGAAAAATAGTGTAATTTTGCCGCCCGTATGAAAAAAGTACTCGTGAAATATCGCACACAGTGTCTTTCGGTGCGTGAAACCGCGCCGTCGGGCTTGAGTATTACCCCCCCCATACAAGTCGTTAATAATCAATCAATTAGATTTTTCGAGGCGGAAATATGCGCCGTCAGTCAGTGACTGTCGGCTTTTCGGCGTTTCCATGCGCCGGCACCTGAATGCCTAACCACCAGAATATAATAACTAACTAAAAGAGGAGTAGAATAATATGAAAAACAGAAAGATGAGGAGCTTGATGTCGGCTGCGGTGTTGCTGCTTGCGCTACTGTCGCCTTGTGCAGCGGCCTACGGGCAGTCGGACGGACCCTTCAGCAACGCTAACGGCAAAACGGACGGATTCTTCAGCAACGCTGGCGGCGGCATGCGCGAAGGCGGCGAAGTCGCCGGCAATCAGGATGCCACATGGGATCCCATGAACAGCAACGCGACGCCGGTTGGCGGCGGCCTGCTGGTGCTCACGGCGGCCGGTTTGTGCTACGCGGGGGCGA
>CALBNV010000096.1 GCA_937896895.1 uncultured Bacteroidales bacterium
GAAAAGAAACAGATAACATAAAATTTAACATTATGGCAAGATTCAGAATTACGACAAAAGTCAGGAAACAGAGCAACGGCATCCGCATCGAACCCGGCATGACCGTTGAAGTGGTGACCGCATCGATGAGCAACCCGGTCTGCACCAACGGCGGGACAGAGGTCGCGAACGCGTTTATGCGCATTTACGGAATAGACATCAAAAAGGCCGGCTGCTTGGGCATGGCTTGGTTAGATGTGGAAAGGATTGGATAGAAACGATGTAAATCATTAATAATATGGAAGACAATAACACAGTCAGTAAATTCAAGGAATTAATATACCGGTTGAGAGGCAAGAGGAAAAAAATATTTTTAATGGGCTATAGCCATTCTGGAAAAACAACGATTCTTAAAGTTTTGAATGACAAAAGAAATGTAACTCCTCAAGAAATTGAGCAAAACACAAACGGGACAGTTCCATATAAAATAGAATATGGCTCATTTCTTATCACCAGTAATGATCGAGCTGGCAGGGAAGAGGTGTACTATCAACCAGAATTTGATAAAATAATAAAAGACAGCAACTATTTCCTTTATGTTATCAATGCCGATTTTTATATTCGTGCTTCTAAGAATCAATTGACGGATAAAGAATGTCGTCAATATAATGATTATCGTCAACTTTTAGAAACTATTCCATCATGGTTAAAAGAGTTAAGTGACAGAGCAGAAAAAAATAAAAAACGGTTAGTCGTAGTATTTTCTCATGCAGATGAATATTTGGAAAAGATTAATAAAAGAAACGACCAAGAAGGAAAACAATACATGAAAGACATGATGGTAGGAGAAAAAGGACTGATGAAAGGCTTTAGTCAGCTTGACACAATTGTAGCTGATGTTACAAAAATACGTGAAGTAGAACAAATAATTAATAAATTAATCTCAAAACAATGAATAAGTATAATTCAGTAATGTGGGTTCAAAATGAAGACTTGTCCCAAGCGGACTTCCTAATTGTGAACACTAAACTTATAAAAAATGAAGAAAAAGAATGTCATCAAAAAGCATTTGATATCACAAACAGGGTCATTATGTCTTGTTCCTTTGATAAGGCTTTAATCAACAATCATAGAAATGCAACGGGCAATATTTATTTCCGTTTAGGAACAAGTCTATTCAAAGGCATCTTGTTTAGATCATGTTTTGCTGAATTGCAAAAAAATGATGAAAAATATCCATTTTTGTTTTGGAATTCAAATTGTAAAGCTGCTACTTTTGTTGAAAATCTTGTTAAATCAGCTTCGGAATTAGGCAAAACGATCACGAAGGAAGACAAAGACTTTTTGAATAAATTCATCAAACGAGTTCGACTCCGTCGCATATTTTCTATCGCATTGGTGCTTATTGTTCTTGCGTTATTAATAATCTGACTTGCAATCAAATAAAAATTATCATTATGAGTAAATTACAAGACAAAGACGAGTACAACAAGTTGTTTGAAACTTGCAAAGTATTTCCCATCGTTAGTGATTACAAAACAAGAGGTTATCAAATTGGTGGAGGGAAAAATAAGTTGGGAAATGAGGTTTATCCAATTTGTTTAAAAGACATAGATGATCTCAAAAATGGGGCTTACGGACAATTTAATTATTCTATTGGCAAATATTCCGAAGGCACTCTGCTAATGAGACATCCTTACCGTCCGTATGAATTGATTCCATCTGACACTTCCGAAATACAAATAATTCAAGATCATTTATATGATTTGGGGTTGATATTCAAAGCTTTGGGTGCTTCTAATATTGAACAACATGTAGAAATCGAAGATGTACAGCAGAAAAAAATAAATTGTTTTGGAAAAATTAGGTGGAAAAGCGTCTCTGCAGAAGGTGATGCTAAAATAAAATCGGAAAACGAAAAATATGCAAAAATAGCATTGATCATTAGTCCAAATCCTGATGACAGTCACGGATACGACTGTGCCTATAAGGTTGCCCGTGAGAGAAATCTGCTTGAAGTCCCTGTGATAAAAGATATACTTTACAATGCAAAGCTTGGCAAAGACAAGAAATATGTCTTGGATGAAGAATTGTCTGAAAAAATCCATCAAACAATTGATGTCACACTAAAAGTACAAGATGCACAATTGTTTGAGATTGATGCAAGGTATTTTCAAGACATTGATTGTAAAAGGAAACTTAGAATAAAGAAAGTTATTACATGGTAATGATACTTTCAAAAGCGAAAGTTGGTGATGATTCATTGGTTTTTGAAATCAGTGATTTGTTTGATGCTTTTGTCAAAAAGAAAGAAGAACTTAAAGTTCTCAAAGAGCAGGAAGAAAAACTGTTGAAAGATAAGATTTTGAAGAAGTTGCACGAGAAGAACGAAGAAGCACGTATTGAAAACGAAGCTAAGCAAGTGGATCAACCTGATGTTTGCGAGAAAACAGATGAAAGAAACGAAAATGATTGAAAATTAATTAAAATAAACTATTAAACAGAATTAATATGGTAAAAGTAAATTTTTCAGACGCTGATAAAAAGTCATTTTTGCGAATAAAAGAATGTGTAAAAGACATTGTTGATAATACACAAAATATGACAGAGGAAAAATGGAATGACGAAGGTGTTCAATATGTTTTTAAGGATGCTTTAGTTAAACTTGCTGAGGCATGCTCGAATGCAACCGATGCGGTAAAACAGCTTCTGGGTGAAATAGACGAAGATTTTGCTGATATTGATTGCATTATTCATTATTGCATTGATGGATGGGATGGGCGGTCTCCAAATTTGGATAATTATGATAAGCAAAAAGAGGACCCGGGGTTCGTTTCCTTATGTATAACAAGATGCATTCCTATCTTATTGCAAAAAATGAATGATGTTACTATTTGATTATTCCTATGTCCACCACCACCCTCCAATTCACTCAATCCGCCCGCCGCGTTTACACTTCGGTGAAACGTGCCGTTGAGAAGTGCGGACAGTTCAGGCATGTCGCGCCGAATGACGACATTTTTGTCATCACGGCGCGGCATGGCATGAGCCTGCTGGCCTTGGGCGAGAAAATCACCATTCATGTGGTGCCCACGGGCACGCAGTCAAGCAAGGTGTCTTTTCAAAGTTGAACAATCTGCTAAAATAATATCATTATGGCAGTACTCGGAATAATCTGAATTTATGTCATCCTCTTAATTTTGATTGTCGTCGGAGCAGAAGCTGATAATATCGCAACCACGATAATTACACTTGTATTATTGGTTGCCATTGTCTTATGGCTTGCTATTGGGGAAGTTGCATTTGGGGAAGGACATAGGGCTCTGAAAGTTGTCTGCGACATCATTTGCACATTGGTGGCTATAGGAATATTGGCCAATGGCAAGTAATAATGCTCCCTCAAAAATCAGACTAAAGCCTAAAGTGATTGTCCTTGCCAAAATTCAAAACAGATGAACACCAGCGAGGATTTATGATCTTAACTCGGCAACAAAATGGTCTGAAGAAATGGATGCAAAATACTGTTCCTTTTGTTTTTACTGCATTAATTTTCAAGTCGGCAAAATTACAAAACTATTTTAGTGATTTGCAGTTCTTTGAGAAATTTTTTCCTGCCTCCGTGAAAACATTCACTCCCCGCGCCTGAATGAAAAGCCGGTCTTTTTTTTCAAAAAATATGCACGCAATCGGCGAAAAAACAGTATCTTTGCAAGTTTTTTGATTATGATGAAAAAAGTTGTCAGATTTTTCAGAAACAGAGCGATAAAGGCTTTACTGAAGACGAAGAAAGCCTGCACGCTGCCGGATGTCACAAGACGACCGTCGGTGGCTGTTTTGGTTAATGACGACCAACTGCCGTATAGCATGGGCTTGATAGAGATGATAAACCGCTGTCTCGCTGCGAAATGTTGCACCGTTTTTATCGTTAACACATTGCTGGAAAACAACAAAGGCTATGACAATATTCGTTTCATCACGAAGAAAAGTTTTGGATTTTTCGGATTGCTGAAAGCCTCGGACATCAAGCCGATTTCGTCGGTGCATTACGATATGCTGCTGAATCTCACCGCAGAAGAGGAAAGCATTCTCGCTGACGACTATGTCGTGACACTCTTTGATACGTCATTCAGAGTGTCGTTTGGAGAGTCGCGCGGGGCGTTGTATGACTTGGTGTTGGATGCTAAAAGAGAAGACATTGCAGGCAAAATAGAGGTGCTGTGCAAATATTTAAAAATGTTAACAGGTAAATGATGATGAAAAATAATCCGTTTGTTGGCACAGGAGTCGCGCTTATAACTCCGTTTAATGATGATTACAGCGTTGATTATCAGTCGCTAAGAAATATCGTTGACTTTACCTTGCAGAATGGCGCGAAGTTTCTCGTTGCCCTTGGGACGACATCTGAATCTCCGACGCTGAATGCTGAGGAGAAGGCAAATGTCGTGAAGACTGTCGTCGAAGCGGCGGCGGGTCGTTGCCCGATCCTTCTCGGAATGGGCGGGAACAACACTGCGGCATTGGTTGAAAATATTAAGAATCAATGTTTTAATGGTATCGACGGAATCTTGAGTGTCGTACCTTATTATAATAAGCCGAACCAACGCGGGATGGCGGCTCATTTCAAGGCTGTCGCCGACGCCTCGCCGGTGCCGGTTGTCTTGTACAACGTCCCGGGCAGGGTGGGGGTGAACCTCCAGGCCGCGACGACGGTGGAGCTTGCCAAACATCCGAACATCATCGCGGTCAAGGAAGCGTCGGGCAACTTGCAGCAAATCATGGAGATACTGCGCGACAAACCGGCCGACTTCACCGTTCTCTCCGGCGATGACGGCATAACACAGCCTATGATGGCTCTCGGCGCGCAAGGCGTGATCTCCGTGGCCGCCAACGGCTACCCGGAACCGTTCTGCAAAATGGTGAACCTGATGCTCGAAGGCGAAGAAAATGAAGCACTGAAGCTGCATTATAAAATGCTGAAAATGAATGGCTTGATTTTTGCTGACGGCAACCCCGCCGGAATAAAGGCACTCATGGCTCATCGTGGTCTGTGCAAAAACGTGCTTCGTCTGCCGTTGGTCACAACCTCCGAAAAAGTGTGCTTGGATATTGAAAATGAATGCGATAATTTGTTAAAATAAAAAATATGAAAACACGTTTTTTACTTGTCCTTTTCTTGCTCGTTTCTTTGGGAGTGTCTGCACAAGAAACAGATCTTAACGCTTTGATGCAACAGCGTGGCGAATATTATTTCACATTCAACCTGAATGGAAATGATGATTTGAAAGCTATCGCTCACGCCGTCTCGGTTGACAAAGTTGACGGCAATGTCGTCACGGCTTATGCAAATAACAGGCAATTTGCTGAATTTCAGAAACTTGGATATGAAGTGACACTTCAGACTCCGCCTTCAATGCTCGAAAATCATAAAATGTATGACGGTCGCACACGCGCCACTTACGATTGGGATTCTTACCCGACGTACGAGGCTTACGAAGCGATGATGTATGAGTTCGCCACCGACCATCCTGACAAATGCCAGATCCTGACTCTCGGCACTCTGAACAGCGGCCGTAAGATTCTTGTAGCACGTCTCAACAACGGTGTGACTGAAGGTAAGCCGAAATTCTTATACTCTTCGACAATGCACGGCGATGAGACGACAGGCTATATCATGATGCTTCGTCTTATCGACTATCTGCTTGAAAATCCGACAGTTGCGGAAGTCCAGAACGTGATGGACAATCTCGACCTGTTCATCTGCCCTGACGCAAATCCTGACGGAACATATCACGGCGGAAACAACACGGTGAACGGCAGCGTGCGTTACAACGCAAGCGGTATCGACCTCAACCGCAACTATCCTGACTTCAACGATGGCCCGCACCCTGACGGCGAACCGTATGCCCCTGAAACCGAATGGTTCATGCAACTTGCTGAAGATTACCAGTTTACAATGGCAGCCAACTATCACGGCGGCTCGGAAGTCATGAACTATCCTTGGGATAACGAGACATCGCTCCATGCCGACGACGCATGGTGGCAGTATGTTTGTCGTGAATACGCCGACCTTGCACATCAGATCGATTCTAATTACATGACCGATTTGAACAATGGCATAACCAACGGCGCACAGTGGTATCAGATCGGTGGCGGCCGTCAGGATTTCATGAACTACTATCATCAGTGCCGCGAGGTCTGCATCGAATGCTCAGGCTCAAAATGCCCGGATGGAAGCCAGATGCCGAGTTTCTGGAATTACAACCATAATTCGATTTTCGCATACATGAATCAATGCCTGAAAGGTATTCACGGTGTCGTAACTGATTCAATATCAGGACAGCCGATTGAGGCCACTGTAACAGTCGTCGGTCATGACCAGGATTATTCAGTTGTCGAGAGCCATCTTCCGGCAGGCGATTATCACCGCCCGATAAAAGGCGGCACATATACTGTCAGGTTTACCGCAAACGGTTATTATCCAAAGGAATACACTGTTACGGCGGTTGACGGACAGACAACTAATCTCAATGTCCAACTCGTCGCCGGTGAAGGAATCATCGCTGGTTTCGGCGCGAGCTCGACAGGTGTCGCACTCGGCGGAACGGTGAATTTCACCGATGAGTCATGGGGCGCGGGAATCAACAGCTGGAGCTGGGAGTTTGAAGGCGCGACTCCTTCAACATCAACGGTTCAGAACCCGACAAACATCAGATACGACGAGGCGGGCAGCTTCGGAGTTCGTCTCACAGTAAGCAACGCAAACGGTGACACCGACACCAAATACATCCCGAATTATATTAATGCTGTTCCTTCATTCAACATGCACAGCGGAAGCGAAACGACTTGCGGCTCAATGTTTTACGATACGGGCGGCGCAAACGGAAACTATTCCGACGATGAGAACATCACGATGACAATATACCCCGAGGTCGCAGGTGCCAAGGTGAAAGTCGAGTTCTCGATGTTCAACACGGAATCGGGCTACGACAAATTGTATGTCTATGACGGGACTTCGTCATCATCAGCGTCAATGGGCACTTTCAGCGGCTCTTCAATCTCGAATTCATTTGTTGCGACGAATGATGATGGCGCACTTACTTTCAAGTTCACGTCAGACTACAGTCAGCACAAGGCTGGCTGGGCGGCATACGTGAGTTGCGAAGGCGTGGTCGAGCCGTTGGTGGTGGAAGCCTATGCCGACAACGACACATTGTGCATCGGTGAAGCAATGAACTTGTATGTGTCAGCCACGGGTGGCAGCGGAAACTACACTTATCAGTGGTCGCCGGCCGAAAACCTCGATGACCCGACATCGGATTCTCCTTTGTTCACATCAACCACAGCTGGTGAGTTCAAATACACCGTCGTGGTGGACGATGGCGAAAATTCCGAGACGGCGGCGGTCGTTTTCTATGTCGATGAGTGCCTTGGAGCCGCTGAAATGTCTGAAAATGACATCGAAATCTGCCCGAATCCGGCATCGACAATAATCCGTATCAATGGATTGAATGAAAAAGATAATGTTGTTATTTCACTCTATAATATTCAAGGACAACTTGTAAAAGTGTCTAATACATTGGAAATCAATGTTGAAGATGTCTGTTCCGGAGTTTATTTCCTGAATGTGAAGTGTGAAGACAGAAGTGTTGTCAGAAAAGTTGTCGTTGAATAATCCGATGCAATTTTTTCTGAAAAAAGACGTTGTTACCAAACTAAAAAAAATGTAATTTTGCGCCATGCAAAAAAGTAGGTTTATAATACTGATAATGTTGAGTTTCGTGATGCTCACGTCATGCAGCAAATATACGAAATTGCTGAAAAGCACCGACAACGAAGCCAAGTACGCTGAAGCTTTGAGGTACTACGAGAAGAAAAACTATGATCGTACACTTCAGTTGTTTGACGTGCTGCAGTCGGCGTACCGCGGGAAAGCTGAAGGCGAGAACATCGCTTTCCTGACTGCGGAGTGCTATTACAAGAAAGCCGATTATGAAATCGCAAGCCAGTATTATAAACGTTATGCGGCGAATTATCCGTATGCGACCAGGACGGAGAAAGCGTTGTTTAACAGCGCGATGTGCTACTACAATATCTCCCCGGGCGCGAGTCTGGATCAGACGGATACAAAAACCGCAATCACAGAGTTTCAGAACTTTATTGACCTCTTCCCGAAAAGCGAACTTGTAGATGTCGCCAACGGCAAGATTGACACGCTCAGAATGAAACTCGAGGAGAAAGACTACAGGAATTGCATGCTGTATTATAAAATGGAGGAATATCAGGCAGCGACGACGTCTTTTGAGACTTTCATGAAAGACTATCCGGGCACCGCGCACCGTGAGGAGATTCTCGCATACATGGTCGTGAATTACTATCGCTACGCAGAAAAGAGCGTTGACGCGAAAAAACGTGAACGCTATGAACTGGCAATTGAAAAGTTCAATACACTGTCGTATATCTTCCCCGAAAGCAGCTACATCCAAGATATTGAACCTATTATAGCGGAAATTAGAGAAAAATTAAGTAAATATAATTAAAAATGTTGGATTTTAGAAAAGTAAAGGCTGAGACAACAGCCATAACACGTCAGAAAGACCAGTTCTATGTCGGTACAGGTAACATTTATGAGACTGTAGCTCTCCTTTCAAAAAGAGCAGACCAGATCTCTTCCGAGATGAAACAGGAGCTTAACAAGAAAATCGAGGAGTTCGCCTCAAGCAACGACACCCTCGAAGAAGTTTTCGAAAACAAAGAACAAATCGAAGTGGCGAAGTTCTATGAGAAACTGCCAAAGCCGACTCTTATCGCAATCGAAGAGTTCCTGAACGATGAACTCTACTATCGTAACCCGAACAAGGAGAAAGAAGGTGACTTTTAATAAAAGTCATTTATAATCAGATTGTTGTCACACCATCCGATTGAAATGTCGGGTGGTGTGATTTGACTTGAAACATTTAATCAACGAATATGAAGAGATTATTTCTGCCATTGCTCCTGCTGGTATGCCTGATTGCCAACAGCCTAAGCGCACAGGAACTTAACTTTGACGTGACAGTGAATTCCAAACAGGTCTCCGGAACAGATCAGCGTGTATTCGAGTCTTTGCAGGAAAGTATCATCACTTTCTTGAATAACAGGGTCTGGACCAATATCAAACTTGAGGAAAATGAACGCATCGAAGGTGCCATCGCAATCACGGTGTCGAACAGAGACGGAAATAATATCTCCGGACAACTTAATATCGCGGTGAGACGTCCGGTCTTCAACGCTTCAATCACAACCCCGCTGTTTAATTACGTTGACACGGACTTTACATTTGAATACATTGAAGGCCAGCAACTTGACTTCAACGAAAACATGTTTATGTCAAATCTGACATCTTTGTTGGCATTCTATGCCTACTATTCGATGGGCGTTTATTTCGATTCATTCGGACTGTATGGCGGTGAGAATTTCTTCGAGGCCGCCGAGAAAGTGGTGGATGCCGCCCAAAGCGCAACCGAACCCGGCTGGAAAGCATTCGACAGTAACAGAAACCGTTACTGGCTTTTGGAGAATATGACCAATGAGACTTTCAAGCCGCTGCGTCAGTATAGCTATGAATATCACAGACTTGGACTTGATGTCATGGGTAACGGGAAAATTGATGAAGGTCGTAACGCGATAACAAAATCCCTCGATTATATAAAGCAGGTTTATAACAGCAAGCCGAATCTGTATTATATGACAATACTCTGCGACACGAAGCGCGGCGAGTGGAAGAGCATATACTCGGAAGGCCCGCAACAGGAGAAAACCAAGGCTGTCAATATCTTCCGCGAGATTGACGCAGCACACGCCGAAGAATATGAGCAACTGCTGAACGCAAGAAAGTAAAAAGTTAAAAGTTGAAAGTTGAAAGGAGCTGACGCACGCAATTATTTTCAAAGTGCAAACACCACACTGAACACCTAAAACACCTGCTATGCTCAGACATCTGACTGTCTCAAACTACGCTCTGATTGATTCGCTGTCAATCGATTTTGACAACGGCTTCAGTGTCATAACCGGTGAGACCGGCGCAGGCAAGTCGATTCTCCTCGGCGCATTGGGCTTCGTCCTCGGCGATCGTGCCGATTCCAATGTGATGCTTGATGAAACGAAAAAATGTGTGGTCGAAGCAACGTTTCTGCTTGGTGATGAGCGGCTTAAACCTTTTTTCGATGAGAATGACCTCGATTTTGAAAACGAATGCGTGCTGAGAAGGGAACTCTCAACTTCAAAGAAATCAAGAGCATTCATCAATGATACGCCCGTGTCGCTGCAGCAAATCAAAGAGCTTGGAAATCAACTTGTTGACATTCACTCGCAGCACGATTCGCTGCTTCTTACGAATGCCGATTTCCAGTTGAATATGCTCGATGATGCCGCAGACAATTTGCCGTTGCTCGTCGAATATCAAAAGTCATATCACTCATACTCTCATTGTCTGAACGAGTTGAACCGCCTGCGCGAAATGTCACGAAAGAACCTCGCTGAAAACGATTTCCTTTCGTTTCAGCTTGATGAACTTCAGAAGGCTGATCTTCAAGATGATGAATATGAAGACATTACGCAACGTCTTGAGCTGCTTGAAAACGCCGAGGAAGTGAAAACGTTGTTGGCTCAGTCAACAAGTCTGCTGCAGGAGTCGGAGATTTCCATCCTCGACCAACTCAATGAGTTGAAGTCAAATGTCGAGCATCTGAAGAAATTCATGCCGCAGGCGGAGTCGTATGCCGAACGCATCGAGTCAGCGAGAATTGAACTGAAAGACATCGCGCATGACATTGATTCCATGCAGGATAGCACGCAGTTTGACCAAGATTCGCTTGAGACCCTGCAAGAACGTTTTGACCTGATCCAACGCCTTATGATGAAACATCATGTCTCTGATTACGCCGCACTGCTGAAAGTCAGGACAGAGCTTTCTGAGAAAGTTGAGGCCTTTTCAAACATCGACGGACAGATTTCCGCAAAGGAAATTGAACTGAAAAAGATCAGAGACGAATTGTCGAAGCTCGCTAAGTTGTTGTCCGACAGACGTTTGAATGCCAAGAAGTCGTTTGAGAAAGCTGTGGTTGACATCATACGGCAACTTGCCATGCCGCACGGTGTTTTTGAGATTGAATGTTCAAAACTGAATGATTTTTCAAACACCGGCCTCGACAAGGTGCGTTTCTTGTTTTCGGCAAACAAAGGCATTGCTCCCGATGACATGTCGCGTGTGGCATCAGGCGGCGAACTCTCGCGTTTGATGCTGGCAATCAAGGCGGTAGCCGCAGAAAAGAATTACATCCCGACGCTTATTTTCGATGAGATCGACACTGGCGTCTCCGGCGAGGTGGCATCGAAACTCGGCGACATCATGCAGAAGATGGGGGAGAGGCTGCAACTCGTATCAATAACTCATCTGCCGCAAATCGCTTCCAAGGCGAGACAGCATTTCTTCGTTTTCAAAGACAACAGCGGCGAAAAGACTCATTCCAACATCAGACAACTCACTCATGATGAACGCGTTGCCGAGATTGCCAAGATGTTGAGCAACGACAAAATAACCCCCGAAGCACTGAAGGCCGCGGAGGTTATTTTGCAGTTTTAAAATATTCAGACTGTTTTATTCTATCACAACTTTTCTTGTCACGACTTTGCCGCCGATGAGGTTGACAAAATACATTCCCGCAGGCAGGTCGCTGACATTGATGGTCTTGGAGCCTTCAAGGTTAAAGCCTCTGACTTCAACACCTTGTGCGTTAAGGATATGCACTGATATGCGGCCGAGTTCATAGTCGGTCGAGATTGTCATCGTGTTCCTTGCCGGATTTGGAGTGATGTTCACATTGAAAGGATCTTCGTAAGCATCGTGATGTTCCGGCGTGCTTAACAAAAGTCCCATGTCGTTGCTGAATGTTACGAGCTTTCCGGAAACTCTAAGTAACGGATTGTCAGAGTCTTGACAGTTGGGACAGTTGTTCTGTCCATTCACACAGTCGGGATAGTTCGGGTGGCATTCATCTACGTAATCAGGGTCGAACTCATAAACTATCTGTGTCGTTCCTGTCGAGATGTATTCATCGAGGCTGAAGTTCCAGACCATGGCTAAGCTGCCCGGACACCATCCGCTGCGGTTGTATGTCCATGTGCCGTTCTGCGGCTGGCAGCCGGCCGGGTTGGGGTTGCAGGTCCTCCACAGATGCTGTGTGTATTTGGTGGCACCGTTGATTTTGATGTTATGTGTCGCCTCGTAGAACTCGGCGGCGTTGCCAGTGTTGTAGTTGCCGTTGGTTCCGCTGCTCCATTTGTGACCTGTCGTGACAAGCCGCAGATTGGCTTTCTCGACGCCGAAATCCAGATTGACATTGCGTGCCGGCACAGGGCATCTGTTCTCGTAATCGCCGAAGGCATAGTTGCCGTTCCAGAGTTCGGTCATGCTGACGTAGGCGTAATCAGGAGTTCCTTTTGTGTATTCAAAAATGGCTGTCGGGTTGTAGCCGTCGTTTGTCCATGTCTGGAAATAAAGCTCAAACTCAACGAGGCCTTGCAGTACTGTCGTGAAATCAGTCACATCTTGATCATCAGAGCATTCCACGCCGAATGGCGTGATGTAACGGAACAGTTCAACCCATTCTCCGCGATAGTTCTTGACGCGGCAGTAGCCGACGCGGTCGTACGGGTCGCAAGTGCCGACACAGTTGTGGTCGTAGTGCATGTTGATGGTTTTGAATGCGTTGACGTGTGTCGGGAATGGGTAGTCGCCAAACACACTCTCGGTCTGAGGTGTCACGATAAGGTCGCCGTCAAAAGCGGTGACGTTGATGTCATCATAATCTGTGGTAACTTCAAAAGTGTTTGATTTCGTGGTGACTTTGCCTCCAGATTGCGTGATGCTCGCGGTCATGTTGTAAGTGCCTTCAGCTGTCGGCTGCCATGAAGTGTACCAATAACCGTTTGCCGGATCGTCCGGGTAGTCGGTCTTCAAGATGACATCTTCGCCGTTGATGGTGCATTTCACCTCCTCGAACTTGATGGCATCGCCGTGTTCGATATAGGCACTTAATACTACCAACACGGGTTTGTCGAAGTTTGGCATATATACCATCGTGCCTTCGTATGGGCGGCGTATCGTGATTTCCGGTGTATAGTTTTCAGGATTAACGACATAGAACGAGCGTGTGACTGAAGGTGCCGGCTGCCATTGTGTGCCGTCGCCTTCCTGTATGGCTTTCACTTTCACCAAGCCTTCCTCGCCTGTCAGGGTGAGAACGTTGCCGTTGAGCGTCGCCGGCCCTTGTGTCAGTTCAAAGGTCACCGGGAGGCCTGATGTCGCAGTGGCGTTCAGGGTTATCGGGGCGTCGCTGACGAGTTTGTCGGTGATGTTCTCAAAGTCAATGAACTGGGCCGCCAATCCGCCCGGGACATGTCTGACGGTGAAGTTGTCGAAGCCGCCGTAGCCGCTGTTAAGCATGAAGATGCCGTTCCACATGGCAGGGTCGAACTTGTCGCCGGAGCCTGGCGTGAGGCCTGCTGGAATGCCTTGACATTCAGGTACAGGTTCAAATTCGCCGTCAGGGACATCGCGCATCATATATAAGGTGACGGCACCTGCGCCGTCGTTGGCGTCGAGGTCGATGGAGACTTTCCAGCGGTACCACTGCTGGTGCGGCTCGAAGTCGAAATCGGCGGGCATGGTGTTGTTTGGCAGCACGACGCCGTTCATGAAAGCCGCAGGATTCTCTTCGTTGATGCCCGTCGTCAGCATATATATTCCACCGTCGGGGCTGGTACTGTTGGCGTTAGGCTTGATTGGTTCGTAGTTGCCCTGGATGGGAGGGAGGACAACGCCGTCGCCGTTGCCGTCGTAGCCGATGCCGAAGAAGTCGCCCCACCATTCGCGCCACATATCGCATTCAATCTCAATGACTCCGCCTGTCGAGAAGTCGAAGCCGTATTCGCTGAGGCTGTGTGTCGCGATGTCGCCGAAACTCGTGCCGGAGCAGACCGAGAACACGCCTATCGTCTCGTCAGGTGTCATCATGCCGCGCGGACCGATGTAACCGCTGTAAATCGGGTTGCCGCCGTTGCCCGCACTGTGCGGACGCGCCGTCCAGCCGTGCTGCCCGTTCAAGGCAGCATTGTCATTGAAATTGTTGAAGTCGATTTCGACAACGGTCTGGGCAGAAGCCAACAACGCCGAAGTCGCTAATAAAATGGTTAGTAAAAGTTTTTTCATGATATTTAATTATGAAATTCGTGGCAAAAATAGTGAAAAAAATTATTGCTGTCCGCCAAACTTTAAAACTTCATTGTCTTTTAAATTCAGCAAGCTAAAATATCAATCCGATAAGCCATTTGCCAATATGAACCAATATGATCAGCAAGAGTATAATGGCGTATATGGCAACGAACAGTATCAAGTCTAAAATCGGGATGACGCCGATCCAGTCGAGGAAGATGAAGCCGAGAAGTATAAATACCTGACACACAATGCCGTGGCAGAACCCGAGCAGGAAGCGCACCGGCATCTTCTCACGCAGATATGTGAATTTCGGCAACTCGATTTGTAACAGGCATATCACATTGAATATGAGATAGAAGATGATTCCCAAACCTGTTCTGACGCTCAGTTTGTCAACGATCCAATGCGCCCAAGGCGACAGCAGCTCGTAGTTTTTGAAATAATGTGTCAGCAACGGGAGCATCGCGAGTGCGAATGCGAGAAAAGCGAACCTGACGCCGAGTTTCGTGGATCTCTTCATGGCGTCTTCAAGGTCTTCCTTCACTTTCCGCTCATTCTCGCCAGCCTGCGGGAAGTTGAGGATCCGCTTCATCACCGTCCATGCGCTGCCGTAACGCCGCATCTTGGTCAGGCTTATCACCTTGCTCTTCAGGTCGTCCATGAAGTCGGAGATCGGCGAGGTCACTGTGAAGACATCCCACGAGTCACCTTGCAGCACGCACGTGTAGTCTTTGTGGTCAACGCGATATGTAACCGTCAGGGCGGAGTATTCATAAATCAGGAATTCGTTGTAAGTGATTTTGTTGCTTGCCGTGTTGACGAGGCCTTCCGCCATTTTTTGCAGAGTGCCGGTCATGAAGTCCTGGCTGCCGATGAGTTTGTGGTCGAAAGAAGTGCCGTCGTTGCCGTGTTGGAAAATCAGCTTGCCGTCGCTTCTGTCGAACGACTCCACATATTTCACTTTCTCATCCGATGGCAGGTCGCCGGTCATGATGAATTTGATGTCATGTTTGACAGACGCATTCTGGTCAACGGCCAAGTAATAGACCACCTTGCCGTTGCCGCCGCACGTCTGACAGGTGAGTCTGCCGCTTCCGTTGCATGTTCCGCAGGTCTTACGTCCGCTGCCGCCGCACGATGAGCAGGTGCTCGGAAACTGCCGTTTCACGTTGATATACCCGTTGCCGCCGCAACGGTAGCAGCAGTTTCTGTTCAGCTCGCGGCCTGTGCCTTGTTCGACGGTCTTGGTGCCGCCGGTGCCGTGGCACGAAGGACATGTCTCCCTGACGAGTTTCTCGTGGTATTCAGTGCCGCTCCCGCCGCAACGGCTGCATCGCACGGAACCGTTCCCTCCGCAGTTGCCGCATGGAACGACACCGGCCGCGTTGCATGTCGGGCATTTCTCGATATGTTTCGAGCCGTTCACATAAAACGACATGTTTGCGTTGCGGTATGGTTTCGGGGCTTCGCACATGTCCCATTTGCTGAAATCGCTCTCGCTGAAGACGGTGCGCTGCGGAATCGTCTGGCCGTTGTAGCGTTCATAGCCTGAGCGTATCGTGCGCGTGTCGTTCTGTGTCTTGAGAATCAATTTGTAAAATGGTGTGTCATAAACACTTACAATCTTCAGCGCATCGCCGATTTTCCTGTTAGTGTACCCCTTGACGCTTTTGGCCATGGTGTTCATCAACTCGCGGAAACGGTGTTCTTCTTCCTTAGTAAAGGTCTTTGCCGTCTCTCTCCTGTATGTCGTCATGGCTATTCCTCCTTATTTTTAAAGTTGAACCCGAAATTGTCGAAAGAGATGTCTTTCACAGAATGCACCTTCAGGAAAATCCCTGACGTTATCAGAAATATGATGACGAACAGTCCGGATATGAACGAAATGAGGATGGTCTCTCGGTCGGCTAACGGCATGTGGTCGTGGTTGCCGATGACGGCCATGACTTTGTAGTAAAACAAACTCTTCACTTCCGGTTCTTCCTTTTTGGAATCGTTTGATTTATTGTCTTTCCCGGCTTTGTCGGCTTCCTGTATGGCCTCGACGCGCAGCTTCTCGGCAACGTCGCCGATGCTCATCCATGAGTTTTTTATCGCCTTGAATGAATAGCTCTTGTACAGGCTTTTCACTTCTTCTTTGTCGGGCTTGCCGGCGTTCTCGATACCGCCGTATGTGCATTTCACCATCCAGAATCCGCAGACGGCGAATATCACAAGAAACGTGATGATTGTCTTGAAATTTATTTCCATATTTTATAAGTTTGTGATTTTCAAGGTTGATAACTCAACGGGCAAAAATACATAAAAATATGATAGATGCGACATCGTCGCCAAATAAAAAAGAGTAAAGATTAAAGAGTAAAGTTAAAAGATTTTTGGTTTTGTTCAACGGACTTCGCGAAATCCGGGAGGGCGGCGTGGAAAGAGAGAAAACAGAAGTCAATTTAAAAATTCAAAATCACACAAAGGATGAAAAAGACAATCAGATTATTTGCGACATTGATGGTGTGCATGGCGATGGCGCTGTGCGTGTCGTGCAAGAAGGACAGTGCTGAGCCGAGCGGCGGTAACACAGGCGGAGGTACAGGTGGTTACGGCATAGGCATCCACGAATACGTTGACCTCGGACTCCCGAGTGGGCTTTTGTGGGCCACATGTAACGTGGGCGCGGACAGCCCCGAGGACTACGGCGACTACTTCGCCTGGGGCGAGACGGAGGTCAAGAGTGCGTACAATTGGAATACCTACAAGTGGTACAACGGAGATTTGGACATTCTCACTAAATACTGCATAAGTTCAAGTTACGGCACGGTTGACAACAAGACTGTTCTCGACATTGAGGACGATGCTGCTTACGTGAACTGGGGCGAAGGTTGGCGCATGCCTACACGTGAAGAAGTTCAGGGACTGAAGAACACCTGCACTTGGACATGGACGACGCAGGGCGGAAAGGACGACTACCGCGTCACAGGTCGCAACGGCAACAGTGTCTTCTTGCCGGCCGCCGGCTACTACTACGTTGGCAACCTCATACGTTGGCAACCTCAATCCTGCGGGTTCCTTCGGCTACTACTGGTCAAGTTCGCTCAGCACCGACAACCCGAACAACGCGTTCAGCTTTTACTTCAATTCCGGCAACGTGGGCATCTACAACTATTACCGCCGCTACTATGGGCATTCGGTCCGGCCAGTCTGCCGGCCCCAGAATTGACATGGTCGGCTGACGACGTGCATATCTCGGCTCCGCCTTAGTGTGCACGGCAGCACAAAAACTTTATGAACTTTACAAACTTTACGAACTTTTTTACTATTTTTGCAGATTGTTTTAGCAAATAGAAAAGTATGACTATAACAGAACTTACAGCGATTTCGCCCATTGACGGACGCTACCGCAAGAAAGTCGAGAAACTCGACGAATATTTTTCGGAATTCGGTCTCATCCGCGCACGCGTCATGGTGGAAGTGGAGTATTTCATCGCACTCTGCGAACTGCCGCTTCCGCAGCTCAAAGACTTCGACCATTCAGATTTTGAAGCTTTAAGGAATATCGTCAAGGATTTTCAAGTAGCTGACGCACAAGAGATTAAAGACATTGAGAAGACCACAAACCACGATGTGAAAGCCGTCGAATATTTTCTCAAAAAACGTTTCGACACGATGGGACTTGTACGCTTCAAGGAGTTCATACATTTCGGCCTGACCTCGCAGGACATCAACAACAGCGCGGTGCCTTACACCATGATGCAGGCCAACAACAAATTGCTTCTTCCGGAACTCGAACAGCTTGTCGAAAAACTCAACGCGATGGCGGAGCAATGGCGTGACATCCCGATGCTCGCGCACACTCACGGACAGCCGGCAAGCCCGACACATCTTGGAAAAGAAATTTATGTCTTCGTCGAACGCCTTGAGAACCAACTCGATACTCTCGCTTCCATTCCGTTTACGGCGAAATTCGGTGGCGCGACGGGCAACATGAACGCGCATAAGGTGGCTTATCCGCAGATGGAATGGAAAGAGTTCGCCGACGCTTTCATCGCACGTCTCGGACTGCAACGCCAGACCACGACAACGCAAATCGAGCATTACGACGTGATGGCTGAATATTTCGACGCCGTGAAACGCATCAACACAATATTAATCGACCTGTCGCGCGACATCTGGCTTTACATCTCGATGGATTATTTCAAGCAGAAAATCAAGGCGGGCGAAGTCGGCTCGTCGGCGATGCCTCACAAGGTCAACCCGATTGACTTCGAGAACGCTGAGGGCAACCTCGGGATGGCCAACGCCATCTTCGAGCACCTCAGCCGCAAACTCCCGATATCGAGGATGCAGCGCGACCTCACCGACTCGACGGTGACACGCAACATCGGGGTGCCGCTGGCTCATACGCTCATCGCGATAAGCTCGTTGTCGAAAGGCCTTGACAAGCTCATCCTCAACGAGACGAAACTCCGCGCCGACTTGCAGAACAATTACGCTGTCGTCGCCGAGGCGATACAGACGATCCTGCGACGCGAACAGGTGGAAGGCGCTTACGAGCTTCTCAAAGGCCTCACACGCACCAACGAGAAGGTCACGCGCGAGTCGATCGACGCATTCATCGACCAGCTTCCTGTAAATGAAGACGTCAAGGCGGAGATGCACGCCATAACACCGGAAAACTATACCGGATACGGCTATTAAAATAAAATACCGATGAAGAAAAACAAGAATTTCCGCAGGATCCTGCATTATGTAAAGCCATATTCCGGCAGCGTGACGTTGAATGTCTTATTCAACATTTTGGGAATCATTTTCTCGCTGTTCTCATTTTCAATGATTGTCCCGTTCCTGAATATCCTGTTCAATCCCGATAATTTGGTCACGGTTAGGCCGGAATTCTCACTCAATTCTGACACGTTGTTTGACATGCTCAATTATTGTGTGAGTTACATGATTATACATTACGGGCAATCCACCGCGTTGGTCGGGATCTGCATCATGCTTGTCACTGCGTTCATGCTTCGCAACCTGAACACATACCTCGCGCTTTATTTCATGGTCGGTGCCAGAGCCGGTACTCTGAAAGACATCCGCAATGACCTTTACAAAAAGATAATGATTCTTCCGCTTTCGTTCTACAGCAGGAACAAAAAAGGCGACATCATGGCGCGTATCACAACCGACGTGCAGGAAGTCGAAGTGTCGATAGTAAGTTACCTTGATGTCTTTATCAAAGACCCTGTCACGATAATCGCCTATTTCCTTTTCATGCTTGGAATCAGCTGGCGGCTCACGGTGTTTGTGCTCGTACTCCTTCCGATTGCCGGAATCATCATCGGGAAGATAGGCAAGTCGCTGAAGAAAGACTCCGTCGAAGGGCAGAGTCGTTTCGCCGGCATGATTGCTACGATAGAAGAGACTATCGGCGGGCTTCGTATCATAAAGGCATTCAATGCGATAGATTATTCCGGAAGGAAATTCAACGAGCAGAATGAGGAATATTCAAGAGTCGTCAGACACGTGAACCGCAAGAGAGACTTGAGTTCTCCGATGAGCGAGTTCATGTCGTCTATCGTCATTGCCATCGTGCTTTGGTTCGGCTCGACGCTTATCCTCGACGGAAATTCGACGATAACGGCGGCGAATTTCATAGCTTACATCGTGATATTCTCACAGATAATTTCCCCCGCTAAATCGTTCTCTCAGGGTTTCTATTGCCTTCAGAAAGGCATGGCATCCGCCGACAGGATTTTTGAAGTCCTTGATGCTGAAGAGGTTATTGTTGAAAAAGAAAATGCTCTCACTATCAGAAAGTTTGACGACAAGGTTGTTTATGACAACGTCAGCTTCCGTTACGGCGAGAACGACGTCTTGAAAAACATCAACCTGTCAATCCCGAAAGGCAAGATGGTCGCGCTTGTGGGCGAGAGTGGCGGCGGAAAATCCACTATGGTTGACCTCCTGCCGCGTTTCTATGATGTCTGCCAAGGCTCGATAAAGATTGACGGCACCGACATACGCGACTTGAAAATCAGCGATGTCCGCGGCCTGATGGGAATTGTGACGCAGGAAAGCATCCTGTTCAATGACACGGTGTTCAACAACATAGCGTTCGGTATGGAGAACGCGACGCGAGAGGCTGTCATTGAGGCGGCGAAGGTCGCCAACGCCCACGACTTCATCATGCATCTCGAAAACGGCTACGACACCGTCATCGGCGACCGCGGCATGAACCTCTCTGGCGGACAACGGCAACGCCTCAGCATCGCACGTGCCGTGCTCAAAAATCCGCCTATCCTCATCCTTGACGAAGCAACATCGGCTCTCGATACCGAATCGGAACGCCTTGTGCAGGAAGCACTTGCCAAAGTCATGTCGAGCAGGACATCTATCGTCATCGCACACCGCCTCTCCACAATACAGAATGCCGATGAGATAGTGGTGCTCGTCAAAGGCCAGATCGTGGAACGCGGCAAACACGACGAACTCATCGCTAAAGGCGGAGTCTATAAGCGTCTGACCGACTTGCAGTCGTTTAATTAAAAAAAATGTTGGCCAATTGAAAAAAAACACTATTTTTGCGCAAAATTTTAAAAGGAAATATGGATTTAAGTAAGATTCTTGCAATTTCAGGAAAACCAGGATTGTTCCTGATCAAGTCACAAGGAGCAGGCAAGCTCATCGTCGAGTCAATAATTGATGGCAAGCATTTCCCTGCCTTCGCAAACGATAAGATTAGCTCCCTCGAGGAAATCAGCATTTTCACAACCGATGAAGACACTCCTCTGAAGGATGTCTTCATGAACATTCATGAGAAATTTGGTGACAAACTTGATTTCGAAGTGAAGAAATTGTCACCGGTCGAACTGAAGGAGAAATTCATGACGGTTTTGCCTAATTACGATGAAGATGCTGTCTATCAGTCAGATATGAAAAAAGTTTTCCAATGGTATCAGCTTCTTAATGATAAAGGTCTTCTTGATTTCACCGTTGAGGAAAAGAAAGAAGAGACGGCAAAGGAAGAGCCAGCTGAAGAGAATGAAGAGAAGAAACCGGCGAAAAAGACTGCAGCTAAGAAAGAAACTGCAAAGAAAGAGACCGTGAAGAAGGAGACAGCGAAGAAGACTACAACAAAGAAAGCCGCTGTCAAAGAAACGGCGAAGAATACTACAAGCGCTGGCACAGCAAAGACTGTCAAAGGTCTGAAGAAAGTGTAACCGCCTGATTTATAAATGTTATAGTCCGGTGGAATTTGTTTTCACTGGACTTTTTTGTGATATTTGGTCTTTGAGAAACAGTTTTTAGCATGAAAAAGATTTCAGACTTTACGGTTGTCGGGAAACAGTCATGGCGGCGTGCCGCGTGTCTCCGTCTCAAATGTGATGACAAACTGCCGGAAATACGTGGCGGACAGTTTGTCCAAGTGCGTGTCGATGGCGGTCGGCAGACTTATCTTCGTCGCCCCATCTCTATTCATGACGTTGATTGTCAGAATAATACCATCGACCTGCTCATTCAGGAGAAACATGAAGGCACAAAGATTCTGTGCGGATTGCCTGTCGGCTCAAAGCTGAATCTCGTTTATCCTTTGGGCAACGGCTTCACGATGCCTGAAAATGATGACGAGATTCTGCTTGTCGGCGGCGGCATCGGTATCGCACCGCTGCTTTATTTCGCAAAGACAATAAAGGAAAAACGCAATAAAAAAGTCTCGTTCCTACTCGGAGGCCGTTCGTCAGACGACCTGATCCTTCTTGAACGTTTTCGCGAAGTGGGGGAGGTGTTCATCACGACAAACGACGGAAGCCTCGGCGAATGTGGCTTTGTGACGCAGCATTCCCTTTGGAATGTCAAGAAAATCAATAAGATATACGCTTGTGGCCCTGTGCCGATGATGAAAGCTGTGGCGAAAGTCGCACGGGAAAAAGACATTTGGTGCGAAGTGTCGCTCGAGAATCAGATGGCGTGTGGCATCGGCGCATGTTTGTGCTGCGTCGAAAACACCAAGGAAGGCAATGTCTGCGTCTGCAAAGAAGGTCCGGTCTTTAACATAAATCGTTTGCTATGGTGAATACAGAAATAAAGCTCAAAGGTCTCACACTCAAAAACCCGGTCATGACAGCGTCCGGGACCTTCGGTTATGGTGAGGAATACACTGATTTCGTGGATCTTGCGGAACTTGGCGGCATCGTCGTGAAAGGCACGACGCTGAATCACCGCGAAGGCAACCCGTACCCGCGTATGGCTGAGACACCGATGGGAATGCTTAACTGCGTCGGACTTCAAAACAAAGGTGTCGATTATTTCATCAATGCGATTTATCCTCGCGTCAAAGATTTCGACACAAATGTCATTGTGAACGTAAGTGGCTCAAACATTGACGATTACGTCGCCGCCGCCGCGAAGATTGACGCTCTGGAGAAAATCCCTGCCGTCGAACTCAACGTCTCATGCCCCAACGTGAAACAGGGCGGCATGGCGTTCGGCGTGACGTGCTCGGGAATAGAACAAGTTGTCAAAGCAGTCCGTGATGCATATCATAAACACTTGATAGTCAAGCTGTCGCCTAATGTGACAAACATCGCCGAGATTGCAAAAGCCGCAGAAGCCGCCGGCGCCGACTCGGTGTCGTTGATAAATACCCTTCTCGGAATGGCCATCGACGCGGAGACCCGCAAGCCGGTTCTTTCTATGATAACAGGCGGACTGTCAGGTGCTTGCGTGAAACCCGTCGCGTTGAGGATGGTGTGGCAGGTCGCCAAAGCAGTGAAGATACCGGTAATCGGACTCGGAGGCATCTCTTCCGCCACCGACGCGATAGAGTTCCTGCTTGCAGGCGCGTCGGCGATAGAGATAGGAACGGCAAACTTCATCGATCCGGCTATATCTGCAAAGGTCGCAAGAGGCATCGTCGAATATTGCGAACGTCATCAAGTGAATGATGTCAATGAACTGATAGGCGGATTGATTGTTTGAAGATGAAAGATACATCATATAAATCGCTTAGTATAAAGAGTTTAGCTCTGTATTTTATTATTCTTATATTAGTTGGTGTTGTATTCCATAATCATTTCGTAGGTTGGCACTGGGTGCTTTGGGGTGTCGGCGCGACAACGTTTTTCTTCTTGGGATCATGGCAGTTTATTGAAAGATCAGGAAACATGAACCCAAAGAGATTTTTGCTGTTTGTTTTTGTTTTTGCATTGGTTATCAGGGTGTTGTATGTCTGGCTGATGTGTTATTACTACACTTTTAAGACAGGGATTCCGCTTGAATACGGTGCCATCGACAGTTTGAGCTATCATCGTAACGCCTTGCAATTCGGTAAGATTATTGAAAGTGGTCATTTACATGAATTTATAAATGCAATTTATTCACACCATATTGCGTTTTCCGACTTGGGTTATGTGATAACGCTTGCCTGCGTCTATAGTGTTTTTGGTCCTAACATATTGATTCCGCATATTTTACATTCTTTGCTAAGCGCGTATGTTTGCGTGTTGACCTACAGGCTTTCAGACCGTTTGTTTGACAACCGCACAGCAAGGATTGCGGCAGTGATGAGCGCCTTTATGCCACTTTTTATTTACTATTGCGGTCTTCACCTGAAGGAAATGGATTTCGCGTTTTTCCTGATTCTGTGCATTGAAAGAATAGATTTCGTGATGCGCGAACGGAAAAACCTTGTGTGGAACATATTCCTGATACTTTTTTCTTCATTGATGATTTTCTCCTATCGGGTGATTACGGGCTTATGCCTTTTTGTCTCGTTTTTTGTGTATATCTTTGTTAATCAACATATAGCAAGAAAGGTAAGGGCGATCAGCGTGTCTGTGGCAGTCGCGTCTTTGGCTTTGTTTGTTTTTAGTGGAGTTGGTTGGGAAATAAAAAATACAATATTGTATGCGATTGCACACGTTGACTATAACTTCCAGTATCTGCCAGGTGCCTTCGTGCTTCCGTTACCCAAGTTGACCGTTGATGGCAATGAAAACCTGAAACTCATAAATGGTATGGTGTTTGTTAAAAACATCATTGGATTCTTTGCAATGTATTCATTGACAATAGCTTATCGCGAGAAAAAACTACGCGATATAAGCCTGTTGGCACTTGTCCCGATAACGTATCTTGCGATAGTCTCAAGCATCTGTTTCTTCTCAATAGAGCGTTTTTATTTCCCGGCTCTGCCTTGCCTGACAGTCTTGGCCGCCTATGCAATCGCTCATTTTGAGAAAAAAGACATGAAATGGTTCAATGCCTATCTCGTCGTTTTGCTCGTCGCAATAATTTTTTGGAGTTATTACAACGTAATCACTTCATAATCAGATGATATTCACTTCGGGGCTTATATCTATGCCGAATTTTTCCTTGACGGAATGTTGGATTTTCTCCATCAACTCTATGATTTCCAACGGCTTCCCTGAACCATAATGAACCAGGACAAGTGCCTGTTTGTCCCAAACACCCACATGGTTCTCACGGTAACCTTTCCACCCTGCCTTGTCGATGAGCCAGCCCGTAGGAACTTTCACTTCTTGTCCATTGACTGGATATGACGGCATCTCTGGATATAAAGCCTTTAGTTTCAAATACTTATCCATACTTATAATGGCGTTCTGGAAGAAACTCCCCGCACTCCCGACAACTCCGACTTCCGGCAGCTTCTCTTTCCTTATCTCCTTGACGGAATCTGCGACATCTTGAATCGTTGGGTTTGTTATGTTTTTGGAAATCAGATTGTTACGGATATTTCCGTAATCTAATTTCAACTCGCCGTTCTTTTTCAAAACAAAATCAACGGCAAAAATTAAAGGACAAAAAGTCGTATTCGCTTCGCGCCCTTTTAACTTTCTACTTTTAACTTTTAACTCCTTGAAGACGCTGCTCCTGTACGAAAATTTGCATTCTTCATTAGTGAAAACTTTAGTCTCGCCAGATGCCAGATTGATCGTATGTACTTGATAGATAACGTCTTTGACCTCTGCGCCGTATGCTCCGATGTTTTGCACCGGCGCAGCCCCGACCTTTCCGGGGATGTCGGAGAGGTTCTCAAGACCGTAAAGTTTTTCCGCGACCGTTAAGTCAACGAAGTCTTTCCAGACCTCACCGCTGAAACATCTGATAACCTTTTGATTTTCAGTGTCTTCAATGGTTTCAACGCCTTTGAAGTTGGGGTAAACGACGAAACCGTCGTAAACGTCATTTCTGAAGAGAACGTTGCTTCCACCACTTAAAATCAAGACATGGTCTTCATCAAAACATTGCCTGAAAATGTTGTTTTCAAGCAATAAACGCACGTCATCAGGCGTTTTCAGTTCCTGAAAATACTTGGCCTTGACATCGAAGCCGAATGTGTTAAGCTCTCGCAAAGAGAAGTCTTTTTCCATTTGTCAAAAATTTTTCAAAATTAGATAAAATTTGTCAAACGTCAGTATAAAATTTCTAATTTTGACGCTTTAAATTTACAAGGTATTGAAACGTGTTATTGTATCGGTAATCAATGACTTAGTAACAGACCAGAGGGTCAATAAGTCGTGCTTGACGTTGCAGAAGGCTGGCTTCGACGTGCTTTTGGTCGGTCGCCGCCAACGCAAGTCGCCGCCGATGGACATCCGTACGTACAAGTCTCACCGCATGAAACTGATTTTTGAGAAGGGACCGCTTTTCTATGCTGAATACAACATGAGACTTTTCTTGTTTTTGCTGTTTCATCGCGCTAACTGTTTGCTCTCCAATGATTTGGATACATTGCTTCCGAATTTCTGGATTTCAAAACTAAAAAGGATAAAACTGATATACGACAGCCATGAATATTTCACCGAAGTGCCGGAATTGGTGAACAGACCGAAGGTGCAGAAAGTGTGGAAACGCATTGAGGAATATGTTGTTCCAAAACTTCCGGAAATGATAACAGTCTGTAAATCAATCGCTGACATGTTCCATGAAAAGTATGGCATTGATGTTCATGTGATTAGAAATATCCCGATGAGGAAGATGCTGCCGTCGTCGGCGACGCGTGAGGAAGTCGGCCTCGACCCGGAGAAACACATTCTTTTGCTTCAAGGTTCAGGGATAAATATCCATCGCGGCTCGGAGGAACTTGTCGAAGCGATGCGTTATCTTGATGACTGTCAGCTTGTTATAATCGGTGGGGGAGACGTGCTTCCGATTCTGAAAGAGAAGGTCGCACAGAATCATTGGGATGAAAAAGTGAAGTTCTTCCCTCGTATGCCTTACCAGAAAATGATGGCGATAACGCAGCTTGCCGAACTCGGGTTCACTCTTGACAAGGATACAAACCTGAATTACCGTTTCAGTTTGCCGAACAAACTTTTTGATTACATTCAGGCCGGCGTGCCTGTCGTGGCATCGCATCTCGTTGAAATTGAACGGATTGTGAGAAATTACAATATCGGTATGTTTGTGGAGAGTCACGAGCCGCAGTCAATCGCCGAAACAATAGAAAATGCTTTGAACGACAAGGATTCGTTGGCGTCGTGGAAACAGAATCTTACCATCGCGGCCCGTGAGCTGTGCTGGGAAAACGAAGAGAAGGTGTTGCTCGATATTTATGAGAAATATGTCTGATAATCATATACATATCGTCAGTTTTGACGTGCCGTACCCTGCAAATTACGGCGGTGTCATCGATGTCTTTTTCAAACTGAAGGCGTTGTCGGAGCGTGGGGTGAAAGTCCATCTTCACACCTTCGAATACGGACGCGAGCATTCGCCTGTCCTGAAAAAACTGTGCTTTTCGGTGAATTATTACAAACGCGACACTTCGTTCAATAAGTCGTTGCAACGTCTGCCTTATATCGTAACGTCAAGATTGTCAAAGGATTTGATGTGGAATCTTCAGAAAGACAACCATCCGATCCTGCTTGAGGGACTGCATTGCTGCGGCGTGTTGTTAGACGAGTCGATGGCAGGCAGAAAGGTTTTTGTCAGGACTCACAACGTCGAACATGATTATTACAGACTGCTTGCGAAAAGCGAGAAGAACCTGTACAAGAGAGTGTTTTTTGTGGCAGAATCCGCGAGACTGCGGAGGTTTGAGCCGATTCTGAACAGGGCGAGCGGCATTTTGGCAATCTCAAATAATGATTTCGAATATTTCAGTCATCGTTATAAAAATGTCAATTTGATACCGGCATACAATGGCTTTGAAGAGGTGAATGTCGTTGAAGGTCAAGGTGATTATGTGCTTTATCACGGGAAACTTGATGTTGCTGAGAACTATAATGCCGCCGAGTTTCTTGTGAAAAAGGTGTTCAACGACATTGACGTGAAATTGAAGATTGCGGGCATGAATCCGCCGGAGCATCTTGTCGCATTGGCCGCTGAAAATCATAATGTTGAGCTGATTCCGAATCCTGACGATAATCTGATGCAGAATCTGATACGTAATGCGCATATCAACATTCTTGTCACAGCTCAAGCCACGGGTTTGAAGCTGAAACTCCTGAACGCATTGTTCAACGGGCGCTACTGCGTGGTTAATTCAAAGATGGTTGACGGTTTGAATGTCAATGGTTTATGTGTAGTTGCTGATTCTGCTGACGAGATGAAGACTGTCATTTTAAGTTTGATGGACAAGCCGTTTTCCAAAGAGCAGATCTCAATCAGAAAGAGTAGGATGGGCGATTTTTATGATGCGTCGCGTGCCACCGATAAGCTGTTGTCGGTGTTATTTGGATGACTCCACCGTGCCGTTGATGCAGTTAAGCACTCGCGAAGGATATTTCAGAATGAGGTTGTAGTTATGTGTCGCCATCAGGATTGTCGTGTCTTGGTTGCGTATTTTCAAGAAGAGTCTCATGATGTCGTTTGTCGTGTCAGGGTCGAGGTTGCCGGTCGGCTCGTCTGCCAAAATGACATCAGGGTTGTTTAGCAGCGCCCTTGCGATGGCGATGCCTTGTTGCTCACCTCCCGACAGCTGGTGTGGCATTGATTTCAATTTGTCTTGTAAACCAACGAGTTGCAGAACGTCATCGATGCGTCTTGCGATGGATTGCTCGTCATCCCAGCCGGTGGCTTTCAGGACAAACGACAAGTTCTGCTCGACATTCCTGTCATAAAGAAGTTGGAAATCCTGGAACACGATGCCTATCTTTCTTCTGAGGAATGGTATGTCTTTCCGTTTTATTTCATTCAGGTTTAAGCCGGCGATGTTGAAGATGCCGTCTTTCGCGGGCAGCTCGGCGTACAGGGTCTTGAGGAGCGTTGACTTGCCCGAGCCGCTTTTCCCGATGAGATACACGAACTCGCCTCGACCGACTTCAAGGTTTATGTCTTTGAGAATCAGGTTCTCGTGTTGAAAGACCGAGCCGTTTTTTATTGAGATGACGTTTCCCATAATAAAAATTTTTGCAAAGATAAATTTTTTTTATGTGATGGCCTGCGGTCAATGTGAAAAATGTGTTGGCAGCCGTAAGGCCATCACATTATTACCAGCTGCCGCTTGCGCCGCCTCCGCCGAAGTGACCGCCGCCGAACCCTCCGAAGCCTCCGCCGCCATAACCGCCGGAACCGCCGCTGAAACCGCCCCATCCGCTGCTGCGACTGCCGTTGTTCAAAATACTAAGCCAGAACAGCGTCCTCCAGATGTTGTGGTCGTCGCCTTTGCCCGACATCGTCCCTCCGTTGTTGCCTCTGCCCAAGATGCTTATGAGCAGGACGATGAAGAAAATCGAGAATAGAAGAACCGCGACGCCTTCAACGTCGTCGCCGTCTTCGAGGTCTTCCGCCTTGAACTGCCCCGACACCAAACCCATTATTATCGATGTGGCCTTGTCGATGGCCGTGTAATAGTCGTTTTCCTTGAACGATGGTATCATCACCTGCTCGATGATGCGTTTTGAAACGGCATCGGTCACGAAAGGCTCGAGTCCGTAGCCGGTCTGAATGGTGACGCCGCCTTGCTCGTCGCCCTTCTTCGGCTTGATGAGGATGACGGCTCCGTTGTTCTCCTTGTGTCCTACGCCCCATTTCTCGCCGATCTGATATGCGAAGTCGGCGGTGGTGGTGCCGCCTAAATCATCGATGGTGACGACGCAAATCTGCGTTGAAGTGGTGTCGTTGAAACGCACGAGTTTGTTTTCAAGAAGCTGCTCCTGCTTGGCACTCAATACGTTGGCGAAGTCGTTGACCAATCTCGGCGGCACAGGCCTCGCTGGAATATCCTGCGCTGAAACGGAAAATGAGATGACAAAAAATGTTGCGGCGGCAAACCTACGAAGAAATGCCATCGTCGCTTCGCGCCCTTTTAACTTTCCACTTTTAACTTTCAACTCATTCATGACTCCTCCTTCCCGAAAGAGATGTCGTCAGGCAGCTCGTTCACGTCGTCGCTCTGGTACGGGAAGAATGCTTTCAATTTCTCGCCGACGCGCATGACGCCGTTGACCACGCCGCCGGTGAAGTCTCCTTCGCGGAAACATCTCGCCATCTCGTCTTTCACGTCGTTCCAGAAGTCATGTTCAACAAGTCTGTTGATGCCTTCGTCGCCGATGATTGCGAATTTCCTGTCGGCAACGGCGAGATAAATCAGCACGCCGTTGCGGGCTGCTGTCTCTTTCATCTTCAACATGTTGAAAACCATCACGCTGCGGTCAAGGACATCGCCTTTGCAATGGTTTTCAACATGTACCCTGATCTCGCCGCTCGTGTTCAGTTCGGCGGCTTTGATGGCGTTGACAATCGTGTCTTGCTGCTCGGCACTAAAGAATTTTTTTGGATTCATACTAAACAAATTTGATTGCCATGGCAAAGGTGAAAAATGTGGTTGCCTGTGTCAAGTATGCGCAAGCAACCACATCTTTAATTAGAACTCAACTTTTGGTGCAACCTCGCTGCCGGCCGCCGCCTTGAAGTATCCGATCTTCTCGAAGTCGAACATGTTGGCGATGATGTTGCGCGGGAACGCTCTCACATATTGGTTGTATTCCCTCGCCCTGTCGTTGAATTTCTGACGCTCGACGGTGATTCTGTTCTCCGTGCCTTCAAGCTGTGACTGAAGCTCAAGGAAGTTCTGGTTGGCTTTGAGGTCGGGGTACTGCTCGACGCTGACGAGGAGTCTCGACAGTGCGCCTGACAGCTCGTCCTGCGCCGCCTGGAACCTCGCGATGTCTTCAGGCTCGAGGTCTGTCGGGTCGAGGGTGATGCCTGTGGCTTTGGCGCGTGCGTTGACGACATCCGTCAAGGTGCTGCTCTCGTGCTCGGCGTAGCCTTTCACTGTCGCCACGAGGTTCGGGATGAGGTCGGCCCTGCGCTGATAGACGTTCTCAACCTGCGCCCATTGCGCCTCGACGCCCTCCTGCTTCGAGACCATGCCGTTGTAACTGTTCTTAATCCAACCGAAGATTGCCAATACTGCAACCACGATTACTACAATCCAGATGATTTTTTTCTTGTTCATTTTTTTAGGTGTTTAGGTGATTAGGTGTCTTATATTCCTGCCAACTCCTTGAAGTTTCTCTTGATAAATTCGCTTAACTCTTTGCCTTTCAATAAATTCTTCGACAGACGTGCGAGGTCGTAAAGCTGGCTTATTGTGGCTTTCTGCTCTTCTTCGCTCTTGCCTGGCAGTGCTGCGATTGCCGGGTTGTTGGTGTTGAGCATCAGCGTGTAGTTGTCAGGCATGTCGCCCCACATCGCCATGCCGCCCATTTGGTTCATCTCCTTGTAACGGCGCATCCACTCGTTCTGGATTATTTCGACAGGTGCGCTCTCTTCGTCCATCGTGCTGAACTCAACGTTGAAATGTGTCTTGTCGATGATGTCTTCAAAGGCTTTCTTTACATCTTCCTTCTGCTTGTCGTCAAGTTTCGACTCTTTCTTATCTTCCTCTTTCTCAATGAGTTTGTCGATGGTGTTGGAGTCAACGCGGGCGAAAGATGTGTGCTCGAATTTCTGCTCGAAGTTGCTGATGAAGTGTGAGTCGAGCATCCCGTCGAGCATCAGGACGTTGTAGCCACGTGCCTTGGCGTTCTCGATGTTGGTATATTGTTCGTCTTGGTTGGTGGCGTACAGATAAACCACGTTACCGTCCTTGTTCTTCTGCGTCTCCTCAATGAGTTTCTTGTATTCCTCGATGGTGTAATGCTTGCCGTCGGTGTCTTTGAAAAGCATGAACTTCTCGGCTCTCTCAAAGAACTTCGGGTCGGTGATCATTCCGTAGGTGATGAAAATCTTGATGTCGTCCCATTTCTTCTCGTAGTCCTCGCGGTCTTTCTTGAAGAGCTCCTCAAGTTTCTCGGCTACCTTTTTAGTGATATAACCCGAAATCTTCTTCACGTTTTGGTCGTTCTGCAAGAACGAGCGGCTGACGTTGAGCGGGATGTCGGGCGAGTCGATGACGCCGTGGAGCAGGCTGAGGAAGTCGGGCAGAATGCCTTCTACTGAATCAGTTACAAAGACCTCGTTGCAGTAAAGCTGAATCTTGTTGCGCTGGAACTCGTATTTGTTGCTGATTTTCGGGAAGTAAAGGATTCCCGTGAGGTTGAACGGATAATCGACGTTCAGGTGGATGTGGAACAGCGGCTCGGTGAAGTTCATCGGGTACAGCGTGTGGTAGAAATCGTCGTATTCCTTGTCTTCGATTGAGCTTGGCGACTTCTTCCAGAGCGGCGCCACCTCGTTGATGATCCACGGTTTCTCGACCTCTTTGGTCTTCTGCTTGCCGTCCTTGTCGGTCTCGCCTTCAATCGGCTCCTGCACTTTCTTCGTGCCGAACTGAATCGGTGTTGACATGAACTTGCAGTATTTGTTCAGAAGCTCGCGGATCTTGCCTTCTTCGAGGAAGTCGGCGCAGTCGTCCGAAACATAAAGGATTACGTCGGTCCCGCGGTTGCCTTTCATAATAGGATTCATCGTATATTCCGGCGAGCCGTCGCATTCCCAGATGACGCCTTTCTCGTCGGCGGCCTGCTTGTATGACTTGGTTATCAGCGAGACTTTCGACGACACCATGAACGCCGAGTAGAAGCCGAGGCCGAAGTGTCCGATGATGTTGGCCGACTCCGCCTCGCTGTTTGTCTTGAATTTCTCCACGAACTCCGTCGCGCCGGAGAAAGCGATCTGGTTGATGTATTTATCGACTTCCTCCTCTGTCATGCCGATGCCGTTGTCGCGCACGGTGATGGTCTTCTTCTTCTTGTCAACCTCCACGTGAATCGTCAGGTCGCCGAGGTCGCCGGTGAATTCGCCGGCGGAGGCGAGGGTCTTCAACTTGCTTGTGGCATCGACTGCGTTGCTGATTATCTCACGCAGAAATATCTCATTTTCAGAATATAAGAACTTTTTGATCACCGGAAAAATGTTCTCGGTTTTTACTCCAATAGATCCTGTTTGCATGATATTTATTTTTTGATTTAAACTACTTTTTGAAAAATTTGTTGCACGGCACTCAAAAATTGTGCCAAAAATATGGATTTTTTTCTGACTGACAAATTGTCGCGATGGTGTTAGACTTGAATCTGAAAAAGTTCACTTCGTTGTCTCATGTTTCAGAAATAAAGTGTATCTTTGCCGCGAAAATTCCAAAAACATAAAGGCATGGCGACAATGACGATTCACTACGACGCAAGAAACAAGGACGCACAGTTTCTCGCAAATTTCATAAAATCACTATCGTATGTGACTGTTGAGGACGTGGCGGAGAAGCCGAAGAAAAACGCACTTGACAGGGCTGATGATGATATTAAGGCTGGCAGAGTTTACAAGGCTAAGGACGGTCACGATCTTATCGAACAATGTCTGAAATGCCGATCTCTTCAAGTAATTTTTTTGCAATGGAAAACTTTTTCGAGAAACTGAACGCATCGCTTCGGGACGGCTCGATGGTGAAGATGACCCTCTCGAAGCCTGTGGTTAAAAGCAACGAACTGCGCAATGTGTATGTTAAGCCTGTCTTGCTGAAAAACAACAAGATGTTCCAGTTCGTGTTCCGCTACGAACGCCGTGACGAGACGAAGAACTACGATGCGGTTCAGACGATGGAACAAATCGGAACTCTCGTTCCTGAAGTTTTTCAGAATGTGTCACTTTTTACTATTTCCGAAGATATTTCGTTGCTAATCAACAAGAAAGGAAAACCGGCGATGGTCTGCAAACCGGTGAAGGAACAACGCACGCAGGACCTGAGCCACGACCATGAAAAAGCTCGCTTGATTGACCCGGCGAAGCCGTGGTGGTTCCTGCTCGGACTCACGACGCGCGAAGGCAAAGTCCTCGCCGACATGCAGCACAAGTTCAGGCAGATCTGCAAATACGTTGAGATCGTTGACGGCTTGATGAAAAACGTGAGGTTCGGCGACGAGATTCACATCGCCGACATGGGCGCGGGGAAAGGTTATCTCACTTTTGCACTTTATGAATATCTCACCTCGAAATATGACAAGAGAATCGTGATGGAAGGAGTCGAGATCCGTCAGGATTTAGTCTTGAAAATCAACGATATAATCGGTAAGTGCGGCTTGAAGGATTTCAGGTTCGTCGAAAAGTCCATTGAAAATTACAAGCCCGGAAAGCTCGATGTCCTCATCGCTCTCCACGCCTGCGACACCGCGACGGACGACGCTATATTAACAGGTGTGCGCAACACCGCGAAACTGATCATCTGCGCCCCGTGCTGCCACAAGCAGATAAGGCGCGAGATGGAGAAGTCGGGCAGGACCGACGCCGTCACACGGTTCGGCATCTTCCTCGAACGTCAGGCGGTCATGGTCACCGACGCCGTCCGCGCCCTCGTGATGGAATATTGCGGCTACAAGACGAACGTGCAGGAGTTCATCGAGATGGAGGACACTCCGAAAAACGTGCTCCTCGCCGGAAGGAAAACCGACGCGCCTGTTGATAAAGCCGCTATTGCCAAGCGAATCAACGACTTATTAGAACAGTACGGAATAGGCGAACATTACCTTTGGAGACGCCTGTGGAGAAATCACATTCGCTCAATCATGCACTCGTGAGTTTTCTTCTCCTTGTCGTAGCTGATGCCGACGAGCATTATCTCCCCTGAATACTCCGCGAGCTTGGCGGGATATTTTTTCTGTTTTATCTGGTCAATGGCGGTGCCGGCGGTTTTGCTGTATTTCAGTTCTACGACGATTGCGGGCGAGTTGAAGTTCCTGCGCGGGATAAGCACAAGGTCGGCGAAGCCCTTGCCGGTGGCATATTCGCGGTGTATGATGTAGTTGTTGCGTGCGAAGATGTATGCGATGGATATCACGCATGAGAGCGAGTTCTCGTTGTTGTACGAAAGTATGCTTGTGTTCTCGTCGTGCGCCTGGTCAATGTACTTTGCCACTGTGTCGGCGTCGCCGCGCAGCGTGGCTTCGAGCAGGTCTTCCGATTTTCTTATGGTGTTCACTATCTCACTCCAGTTTGTGTTCTCGACGGCATTGGTGAACTCCAATGCCACCTCCTTGTTAGGGATGTAGCATTTGCCGTCGTTGCCGTCGTATGAAAGGTAGCCGAGATGGATGAGTACGGTGAGGACATCGTCCTTGCTCCGGATTATCTTCATGTCGTTCTGGAATTTCGTGGTATTCACCGAACAGCGTCCGCCCGTGAGCATGTTGATGATGTCGTCTTTCAGCCCGTCGAAGTTCATCTGGATGTAGGTGGAAATGGAATCGTATGCGCTGGTGCTGGTCCAATAGCTGATGTATTCACGGCGTCGCGCTGCTTTCATCACCGAATATGGGTTGTAGATTGAGTCTATGGAGCCGATCCTGTATCCGTCGTACCAGTTCTTGAGCTGTTCGGTGTCGGCACCGAATTTCTCGGCTACCATTTTCACTTCTTCTTTCGTGAAGCCGAAATATCCCGCAAGTCCGCCTGGCGTTATGACGGAATACTCCTCGAAGTTGTTGAGTGCTGACTGTGTGTTGTATTTCTTGATGGGCAGTATGCCGGTGATGTACGCGCCGGCAAAGATCTTGTCGCTCTCTGAACCTTTGAAAAGGCGGCGCAGCAGGTTGACGTAGTCGTCGGTGGTTTCCGGGTTTTTGTCGAATTCCCGCATGATGGCGTCCCATTCGTCGATGATGATGATAAATTTCTGCCTCGTGGATTCATATATCTTCACTAATGCTGCCATCAGGTCGTCATCCTCATTGATGGATTCCTCCCCTGAAACTTTCCTGACTTCTGCCTTGATTTCGTTCTGGATACGGCTCACGATGTTACAGTCGTTTTTGTATCTCGTCGTGAAATCGGTGATGTCGATGTAGATCACGGAGTATTTGTTGAGGTGCTTCTCAAAAGACGGGTCGTTTTCTATCTCCAGACCTCTGAAAAGCTCGCGCGAGTCGCACGACCTGTCGTAATATGCGCAAAGCATCTTGGCTGCCATGCTCTTGCCGAACCTGCGGCAGCGCGTCACGCAGCTGAACCTGTATTCCGTGTCAAGAGTACCGTTGATAACCGCTATAAGCCCTGACTTGTCAACATATTCGCTGTTTCGCGCACCTCGGAAAGCCTCATTACCTTTATCTATATATATACCCATACGATGAATTTTTTGGACGTGCAAAGATACACATTTTCAATCAGAAATGTTTGAAAGCCGGCAAAAAAACATTTTTCAGCCCTGTTCTCAAAGAAGCAACTGCAATGTATAAAAATTTTCCGTGTTTTGTATAATCATTGGAAGTGTTGTTTTTCGTTTGGTGTGGTTTATTGTGTTTTCTTTGCAAGTTGATAAATTAATAAGTTTGCGATTTGAAAAAAAATAAAAATAGTCTGTCAGATTTTGATGTCTCACGCCCTCTATTGGTAAAAGATTCAAATATGGAAGGAATTCATATTGGTAAAAGAATACGTGATAAACTTGATGAGCAGGGGCGTAGCGTAAAATGGTTTTCTGACAGGTTGGGATGTTGTCGTGACAACATCTACAAGATTTTCCAGAGGAAGTACATCGACACCGGACTGTTGCTGAAGATTTCGAGGGTGCTTGATTATGATTTCTTTGCGGAGTATTCGGAATATATGAATAACAACAAATAAGAATTTAAAAACCGACGGGGCCGGATGGGATATAACACGGCGTTGAATAATGAAAAGACCTCTTTTGTTTGCAATTCTTGCAATCTGCTGTATGATGCAGGCTGCGGCTTATGACTTTTCCGCCGTGAATGACGGGAAAACTATTTATTATGATATATTGTCAGACACATACCCATACGAGGTTGGGGTGACGGATGACTATTCGGGAGACCCCTGCTACTCGGGGGTGATTAATATTCCATCTTCCGTGACAAAATATGGGAAAACGTACAGTGTTACAGCAATCATGTCGGCGTTTTCCGATTGTGTGGATCTTGTATCGGTCTCAATCCCAAACACGGTGAGAGAAATTTACGAATATTCGTTCACTTCAACGGGCCTCACTTCGGTGACGATACCAAGCTCTGTCACTCGCATTGGCGAATGTGCATTTTGGTATTGCAGCTCGCTGTCAACTGTCACATGCGAGGCCACCACGCCTCCGACATTGGGCAGGTGGGTCTTTGATAACATCCCATCAAATGCCGTGCTGTATGTTCCGAAGTCGTCAATTCCGGCGTATAGAGCCGCCGCACAGTGGAAAAACTTTAAAAGCATTAAGTCCCTCCCTGATTATCTCACCATCACTGCTATAGATAACAATGTGCAGCTGAGAGTTGTCGTTTCAGGCAGCCCGAACTTAAGCACATTTGAGTATAGCTACGACGGAACGACATGGACAAAGATAACAGGAAGTACCGAGCTTGCGTCTTTGCGGACCGGTGAATATGTTAAATTCAGAAGCCAGAATCAGATTAGCAACAGCTCATCAAACTACATAACTATTAACGATAAGAGTTATAGTAAACGCTATGCGGTGTCAGGTAATGCAAATACTCTGATTAATTACAAGGATCCTGACAATGCTGTCCTCGGAAGTTATGCTTTTTATCGTTTATTCAAATCAGCCTCTGACATGACAAGTGTTTCGTCGGGTCTGCTGCCAGCGACGACATTGGCTGATTATTGCTATTATGAAATGTTTTGTGATTGCTACGGATTGACGAGTATTCCGTCAGGTCTGCTGCCAGCGACGACATTGAAAGAATCCTGCTACGAGGGAATGTTTTCTGGCTGCAGCGGATTGACGAGTCTTCCGTCAGGTTTGCTGCCAGCAACGACATTGAAAGAATCCTGCTATAATTCAATGTTTGCAAACTGTAGCGGATTGACGAGTCTTCCGTCAGGTCTGCTGCCTACAACGAAAATAACTTGTAATAAATGTTATTGTGCTATGTTCCAAAACTGCAGCGGATTGACGAGTCTTCCGCCGGGACTGCTGCCGGCAACGACATTGGAAGCGTACTGCTACCAGTCAATGTTTTCTGGCTGCAGCGGATTGACGAGTCTTCCGCCTGGACTGTTGCCGGCAATGACATTGAAGATTGGCTGCTACGAGGGAATGTTTGTTTCTTGTTACGGATTGACGAGTCTTCCGTCGGGACTGCTGCCGGCGACAACATTGGCTTCGGAATGCTACTATACAATGTTCTATGGCTGCAGCGGATTGACGAGTCTTCCGTCGGGACTGCTGCCGGCAACGACATTGGCTTCGGGGTGCTATCAATGGATGTTTTATGATTGTGACGGATTGACGAGTCTTCCGTCGGGACTGCTGCCGGCAACAACATTGGCTTTTGAATGCTACGAGGGAATGTTTGTTTCTTGTTACGGATTGACGAGTCTTCCGTCAGGTTTGCTGCCAGCAACGACATTGAAAGAATCC
>CALBNV010000097.1 GCA_937896895.1 uncultured Bacteroidales bacterium
AGAGGAGAATAAACGTGCAGAAAGACGGCATCTCGTCCGTTGACCTTTATCTCCGCGCTGAGACACCATCGAACTGGGTGCGCAACGGCGTGTTCTTCGTGACGGCCAACGGTGCGATGATGAACACCGGCCTGATGTCGTATGGCCTGACGGTGGGAAGTGTGAAGAAAGCAGGCTGGTTCGTGAGCGTGATGAGCAACTTTAACTTCGGCAAGGCCGATGCGGACAGTGACGGCGACGGATTTGTCAACGGCATCTATCCCGCATATACGACGAGCAAAGACACGCGTCTCTCGATAATTGGCGGCGTGGTGATAAAGTTGGACGGGCCGGTGTGCATGAGAATAGGAGCCGGCTATGGAAAGAAGGAAAAACTTTGGAACACCGAGGGCGGGAAGTTGGTGAAATACGGCGGCGAGAGCTATTCGGGCGTTGACATCTCGTTGGGGCTGCAGCTGAACATAAAGGGACTCACCGTCTCGCTTGACGCAGTGACGACAAACTTCAAGACACTTGAGGCGAAAATAGGAATCGGATGTTGCATAAGGAAAAAATAATGTATGATATGAATAATTACCAAGACATGAACGCTATGAAGACGAAATTGATATTGACGGCGGCATTGCTGATAGCGGTCTTTTCGGGCTGCAAGAAAGAGAAGTACCTCGCCGCGTCGTTTGGTGTGAGCAACACGACAGAGACGGTATATACAACGGCTGCGAGACTTGAAGCAACGTTCTCGTACCCGGGTACCAAATATGTTATAAGAGTGGATGTGAGCGAAAGGCAGGACATGTCGGAGGCCGTCCATTATGATGTTAAGGTGAATGGCGACAAGCTGACCGCCTACGTGACAGGTCTGAAGGCCAACACCACATATTATTACAGGTACAGCAACGACACCGGCTTCGGGATATTGAGCAGCGAACAGAAGAGCTTCAAGACAAACGACTATTCGGTTCCTGCAGTTACAACGGCTGAAGTATCTGAAATAACGGGATTTTCGGTGAAGTGCGGCGGCGAGGTGACCGACGACGGCTATCTTGATGTCACGGCTCGCGGCGTTTGCTGGGGCACGACGCAGAACCCGACGGCAAATGATTCACATACGAGTGACGGGACGGGGACGGGTGTTTTCACGAGCGCGACAACCAACCTGGAACCTGGCACGAAATATTACATCCGCGCCTACGCCACCAACGCAAAGGGAACAGGCTACGGTGAGGTGAGGGAGTTCACCACCTTGGACGGCGATTCAGACATATATACGGGGCCGATTAGCGGCATCACGGTCTGTTCGGCGGTTTGCGACGGCAGCAAGGTGACCGACGGCGGGGGCCTCGACGTTATGGACAAAGGACTCTGCTGGGCGAAGCATCCGAACCCGACAACCGACGACATGAAAGTTTCGAAAGGTTCGGGTCTCGGTGAGTTCACCGTTGAGATGACGGGTCTTGAAGTAGGTGAGAGATATTATGTGAGGGCGTATTCAGTGAACACGAAGGAGACGAAATACGGCAATGAGCGTGAGTTCACCACCTTGGACGGCAAGCCGATAGTAACGACCTCGTCCGTGACAAACGTCATGGCGACGACGGCGACCTGCGGCGGCGAGGTGACGGAAGACTATGGCTTTTCGGTGACAGCCCGCGGCGTTTGCTGGAGTACGTCGCCTAATCCGACTGTCTCCGACTCGCACACCACCGACGGCAGCGGGATCGGCAGCTTCACGAGCAGCATCACAGGCCTTACGGACAACACGACCTACTACGTCCGTGCGTACGCCACCAACAGCAAAGGCACGAGCTACGGCGAGCAGAAGAGCTTCACCACGCTGAGCGGCGGCGGTGGCGATCACGAGTACGTTGACCTCGGCCTTCCGAGCGGACTGAAGTGGGCTACATGCAACGTTGGCGCGGAGCATCCTTATGACTACGGCGACTACTTTGCATGGGGCGAGACCACGACCAAGAGCACGTACGACTGGAGTACCTACAAGTGGTGCAACGGCTCGTCACAAACTCTCACCAAATACTGCACGGACTCAAATTACGGCACAGTTGACAACAAGACGGTTCTCGACCCCGAGGACGACGCTGCCCACGCTAACTGGGGCGGCGGCTGGCGGATGCCTACGACTGCAGAGTGGAAGGAGCTGTACGACAACACGACCTGCACATGGACTACAGAGAATGGTGTGGCTGGCCGTAAATTCACGAGCAAAGCAGACAGCAGCAAATACATCTTCCTCCCGTCTGCCGGCTACCGCAATGGCACGGACGTGGACGTTGCGGGTTCCTACGGCTACTACTGGTCGAGTTCGCTCTACTCGTCCCCTCCCTACGACGCGTGCAGCATGTACTTCTATTCGGGCAATGTCTATCCGCAGAGCTACGACTACCGGTACTACGGGTTCTCGGTGCGCCCAGTGCAGTAGCTCTTAGAATTTAACCTGCCTTGTCAAGAAGAGAGAGGCAGTTTTCAAAAGGCAGAGACGGGACTTGCCCCATCTCTGCCTCGTTTTACATCAAACCGTTTCCTTTCATTTTTTTCGCCATCCTTTAAACTAATTTTGCTATCTTTGCAGCGTGAAAAATTATAAATTCGTCATATTAACAACGTTGATTTTCTGTCACTTATCAATGACAGCAAGAAGTCTTTTTCATGAAAATGACTCAATAAATGTCGATTCAACTTTAGTCAGATATTTCTATGAAAGACTTGAAAACCAACAACTTGGCAATATTCACGTTTGGGACACCACAACGCTCGGAGCGTCATTCTTCGACCCTGCCGACCCTCAATTCCAATCGTATCACACTCTGAGCAACGCAGGACACGCACACAAAAATCTTGAGTTCTCCTTCCCTACCACTCTCGGCTTCAATGACAAACTCACTAATTTCAGTCAATATGTAAAAACAAAAGAACACATCTTCTACCCTATTGTCTATCAACCTTTTACAGATTTAAACTACATAATGGGCAGCAAGAAAGAACAACATTTCCATGCGACTTTCTGCCGCGAGCTCCTTCCGAGATTCTTTCTAACCATGCATTTTAATGTCGATGACGTACCTTCAGTTTATAAAAGAAGCTACGCACAAAACATCAATTTCTGGATCAATCTTAGATGGAACACAAAAAACAAACGCTACGGCTTTAATACTTATTACTTTACAAACAAAATCCAAAACTATGAAAGCGGCGGCATTACTAACGATACCATTTTTACAAATAATTTAGAAACAGATAAGTCCCTTTACGAAATAAACCTGACAAACGCATCAAACCTTATCAAAGTTGATGGTTTCGGCATAAACCAACACTTTGTCCTAAGTAAAAACGCCACAAAAAACAACTATAACATTGTTGAATACGACACATTAATTGTGAATGATACAATTAAAAACTCCATTGATACAATTATACACAAAAAAACTTCCAGACGGAAAATCGGACTCGGCAAAATCAACTACTCTTTTGACTACCAAAGGAATAGATATGTTTATGAAGATGCCAATCCGACTTCAGCATTTTACACTCCATTTGACTCGGTCATCAACAAGTCACTCACTTTTGATAGCCTTAGTTTCAATACAATAAAAAACGCAATTTCATGGAACTCATTGAGTTACAGAGAATATTCAAACGACATACCGTTTTACATTTCGTTCGGTGTCGAACATAACTACACACAGCACAAAGGTTATGTTGACTATATTTCAAATGAAAGGTTTAACAAGAAAGAATATTCAAACCTGCGTGCAACCGCCGCAATCGTAATAAACCTGTTTAAATCAACAAGAATCACTGGTAACGGAGAGTTGATTTTCAGCGATTATCATGCAGGTGACTTCAGAATCAACGGACAATGGAAGCAATTTCTCGGCACTTACAAAAAAAATATCGGTGCTCTTGTCTTTGATATCAATATGACGAGGAAATCACCCGACTGGTTTGAAACATATTACTATTCAAACAATTTCCGCTGGGAAAACGACTTCAGCCCCGCAACCTACATGCTGCTCAAAGGCTCCTACGAATACAGATGGTTCAATGTCGGCATAAAGAACTCTACGATAGACCACTACATTTATTTCGCGGAAAACGCAAAACCCGCACAACACACCGGCATTGTCAACGTCTCATCGCTGTTCGCAAACTTCGATTTCAAGATAAGAGTGTTTGAAATTTCGGGCATTCTTTCAATGCAAAAGACCGCCAATGAAGATGTCATCCACCTGCCGCTTTTCTACGGAAAAATAAAATTTGGCTGGAACATCAGACTCGTGAAAAATGTTTCATCTCTGCAGCCGGCATTCGTAATCAACTATTTCACAGAGTATTACGCCGATGCGTATATGCCGGCATTGAGGACTTACCACCTTCAGAACGAAGTCAAAATCGGAAATTACCCATTCGTCGATTTCTTCCTGACATTCAAACTGAAACGCTCGAACATTTTCGTCGGAATAACCAATATATACTCGTTCTCAAAAGATAACAGGTATTTCTCGACACCACACTACCCTGTAAGAGATTACAAGTTCATCTTCGGGTTAAACTGGAGGCTGTACAAATAATCGTTTAGACAATCCCGCGCTGTTTCTTGATTTTGTCGTACGCATCGTTAATTTCCTGAAACTTCTTCTCCGCAGCCTTACGGACATCATCTCCAAGATACGCCACCTTATCGGGATGGTTTTTCTTCGCCATCTCACGATACGCTTTCTTAACCTCATCATCAGTAGCCGACGGTTCAACGCCGAGAATCGTGTAGGCATCGTCAACCTGCTTCACGAACATCGCCTTAACCGACTGAAAATCACTATCATAGATTCCCATATAACTTGAGATTGTGCTAATCACATCAACCTCTGTATCATGCACCTGCCCGTCTGCCGAAGCAATCCCGAAAAGATAATGCAGTATCTGCAGTTTTGACGAATATTCCATGTAACGCCCGACCTGCCGGCTGACATCCGCGACGTTGATGTCCTGCTTCAAGACTTCACGCAAAGTGAGAATGTATTTCTCCGCCTGCTCCTGACCGAAATTTGACAGGAAAAACCTCTTTACGTAATCAAGCTCCGACTTCTTCACCACACCATCAGCCTTCATGACGGCTGCTGTGAGCACCAGCAGACTGGCCGTGAAATCCTGCTGCTGTTTGTTTTCACCCATGAATTTCACATCCTCTTTAGTAATGGAACCACTGCCCAATATTGAACCGAGAGCGAAACCGATTATTGCGCCGATGGGACCGCCGAAAGCCCAGCCGATACCGGCACCGAACCACCTCGAACAACCACCGCCATTCATATAAACATTTGAATCATAACGTTTTACATTTCTACTGATGAGTCTGACGACACCACTTACAACGGCTAACAAAGCCAGAAAACCGATAAATCTTATCATCTCAAAAATTTTTACAAAAATACAAAATATGAGGAAGCGAGTGGCAACAAGTCACAATAAAATTTTGTCATCACGAAAAATCATCACCACGAATTACACGAATAATCCGAATAAGACACTCAACACCCCTCCTTTAACTTTACTCTTTACTCTTTTAACAAATAAATCACCACGAATTTCACGTATCTCACGAAATTTTCTTCACTGGAACTTATGGGGGGAACAAGTTTTTGTCAATCCAGATCCAGATTACAATAATACTTGTTATATCGATGACGTTTTTTCTGTTCAAGAACAAAATCAAATCGAAGTATATCCAACTCTGTGTTCAAAAAATGAGCTTATCAATATTGAAACACCGGATTTCATCAAAGATATTCAACTGTTTGATGTCTTTGGAAGAGAAGTGTCGATTGTAAAAAATCAAACTTCAGAGAATCATTGGCAAATGAATGTTCCTAATTGTGTTCGAGGTATTTATTTCATAAAAATCACTTTGAAGAATGGAGATTATCATGAAAAAATTACGACTAACGATTAGCTTATTATTTTGTTACATCGTTTCATTTTCTCGAGAGCCGTTTTCAGGACGGAACGCGGGCAGGCGAGATTCATACGGAGATGATTTTCACCTTCTCTGCCAAATTCGTGACCGGGATTCAGTCCGAGGCCGATTTCATAAACCATCCGGCGGTTGAGTTCTTCATCGGAAAGGCCGTATCCGCTGAAGTCTAACCAAAGAAGATATGTCGCTTCGGGCTTGTGCACCCTGACTTTCGGCATCTCGCGACGGATGAAATCGACGGCGAAATCAGCATTGTCTTTGAGATAAGTCAGAAGTTGTGCCAGCCATGGTTCGCCGTGAAGCATTGCCGCGCGCGTAGCCTCCTTGCCGAGTACGTTGCCGAGGTCAATCTCCGTATCGTGGACGAAGCCGACATATTTTTCACGAAGTTCGTCATTAGGAATAATTATCGACGAAGTCGCCATTCCCGCGATGTTAAATGTTTTGCTCGCGGCGTGGGCGGTTATGCTTATTTTTTCAAACTCCGGACTAAGCGAGGCAAAAGGAATATGTTTGAAGCCAGGCAGGACAAGGTCGCAATGTATCTCGTCGGAGATGACCAAAAGATTGTTTTTCAGGCATATTTCGCCGAGGCGCTGAAGTTCGTCTCTCGTCCAGCAACGCCCGACAGGATTATGAGGATTGCTGAGGATGAGCATTTTAGCATCTTCAGCCTGTTTTTCAAGAAGGTCGAAATCCATCTCATAACCATGGTCGGAATCTTTGAGAGTATTAGTGATAAGCCTGCGTCCGTGGCTTGTGACGGAATGAATGAACGGCGGATAAACGGGAGTCTGGATGATAATGCCGTCACCGACTGACGTAAGTCCCATCACAGCCATATTGATAGCCGCGACGACGCCGGGAGTGTAGGAAATCCATTCCCTATCGACCTTCCAACCATGGCGGCGAGTAATCCAGTCGGCGACAGCCTGATAATAACCGTCGTCGCGGAAAGTATAACCATAGACATCGCCTTTCGCACGAGCGATGACGGCATCGCGAATAAAATCCGGTGTGCGGAAATCCATATCGGCGACCCACATCGGGAGAACATCGGCACGTCCGAAGACAGCCTTGCATAAGTCATACTTGACCGAGAATGTACCTCTGCGGTCGATAATTTCATCAAAATTGTAAATCATAATTCATTTTTCTTTTTTTCTTTACCAAACACGGCCAATCCGCCCGTCAGGAAGGCGCAGATAGCACCGATCCAGACACAGGCCGAGATTCTTCCAGCCTGCACGAGCATATTGATAAAAGGCATACGAATCGTCCTCAGTATCTGATCGGCCAATAGGCAGTCCGACTGCACGTCCTGTTGTTTAAATCCGTTACGTTCAATCATCTCCACCTGGTACAAAACGACGCAGGAATTCATCTTTAAAACATAGATTATCAGGCAGATGACAATCATCCAAATGATATTGGGAGACACAACCAGCATAAGCAGCGCCGCACTGATAACGGCAGTCTGTACCATCAAAGACCGCCTTGTGCCGATGGAAGAATAAAAATCGTTGAGCGGCTTGCGCAGCAGTAAGTTCATGGCCAGGCCTATCACGATAATATTGGAGAGCATAAGCGGAGAAATGCCACATTCGGAGGCATACAGCGGGAATATGAAGTCCAAGTAACCGAACAACAAGGCCATCGGGAGCAGTACAAACCAGACGACGCTGATTCCATCGCGCAGGACGAAGAATTTGAGCGATGCCACCATGTCGCGCCAATGAGGTGTATTGTCTGCCGTTTGATTGTCTTCCTTAGAAATGCCGCTCAGCGTAACGGCACTGACACCAATGAGCAGGGCGGACAGCAGGATGGCGACGACATACAGGACAACGGGATTAAGGTATTGGATAATATATCCGCCGAGCAAAATAGCCAGAACATTGATGGTATTGCCGACAGTCTGTTTTTCGTTAAACAGCTTTGCACGATCCGACTTGTCTTTGACTGACGCGCCCAGACTGTGTGACACCACGGTCAACACATTACCGGCCGAAGCTCCGGAAAGGAATTTCGCGACATAAAACAGATAAACATCCGTATAAATCAAAGCAACGACCATCAGTACATAAGAAAACATGTTCACGCACGATGCGGCGATGCCCACATTCCGGATGCCGAACCGCGTATATGCAATCTTCGTAAAAGGCACCATCACGACGCTGCCTATCGAATAGACCATTAAGACAATAGCCGTGACGGAAGCGACATCACCAATAGAACCGCCTACCGCGAAATACGGGATAATGAACACCATAAGCGAACGGTCCACTTCCCTGAACCACACTATCAAAGAATAGAATGTCGGGAACAGCTGCTCCTTGGCGTATGGAAGAGCCTCGCGACGACGACGGGCATATTCGGAGAAACTGCGGCGTATGGCGTTCACAAAGGTGAACAACGTATAAACGCCTATAAGAATGCTCAAGAGAGAGAGAAACTGTCCGAAGGCTTTTTCCCTTTGGTTAAAACGTAACAGCCTTTCGGGAAACACGGATACGATTTTGGCGACGATTTTTCCAGCATGGTCTCTGACATTGCGGGCGGTACAGTGAAATTGCTTATTATAGGCCGTTAACACAATATCCGTACCATCGGCGTCCGGCATGTCCCATTTCGATGAAACCAAATAAGCAGGCCTGCCTGTAGATTCCTTGTTCATATTATCAACCAATTGACGCGCAATACTGTCACCTTTATACGCAATGGCCACATAATATTCATTGCCGTTATATTGGCTTGACTTAGCAAGTATCGTATGCAAATCGGTCAATTGCTCCACGACGTGCGGCTGCATAAGGCAGCTGTCGGTATTACAGGCCGACAAGGTCTGCACTAACCCCATATAGTTATGCTCTGTCACATACGCCAACAATTCTGCCTGATAGATCATCATCTGGGTTAATTCCGTCTTAGTCTGCCGGAAAATATGATAAGTGTAGAACGCCACGATTCCCGCCGCCAACAAAACGACGGCTATGACAACGCCTATCGTCTTGTTGTATCTGTAACGGAAAAACCTATATGCAAAAAATATGATTATCGTTCCGAGAATCAATATGGACAGCCAAAACAATATGTTGACGACGGCATAAAGAGGAGAATACGCAATAGAGGTCACACCGAGTGTCTTTTCCATCAGAATGTCTATGTATTCTTTATCGGACAGGCTGACGGATTTTGCGCACCCGCTTTCCGGAACATATTCGTACATTTTCCCATATAGACTCGACACATACAATACCGAGCCACTCCCCTGCTTTACTTCTATTATCGGCTCGCTCAAACACACGCTGTCAGTCACCGTCGCACCGTTTTCGCATAGCGAAATGGTTTTCAGCACATTATCTTCGATACGGACGACAGACACTTCCTTTTCGTCACGAATAAACAACTGGTTTTGATTGCCAAAAACAATATCGTCCGTATAGGCGTTGTCGATAATAGTGCGCACGCATTTGCCCGACTTGTTATAAAGCCGAATCTGTTCGCGGGCAACATGTTGATTCTCTATCGTTATGACGTTGGCGTAAATGGACTCGTCTTCGACGTAAAGCATGGTTATGCGGTCATGCGGGTGATCGGCGTTGTTAACTTTTACGGTACGCTGTAGTCTGCCGTCGTCGTTCATAATCATAAGAACGCTTCCAAATCGGTCGGCGACTGCGCGCGGAGTACCCGACGAACCTATGACTAAAGCCGTAGGATTATTCGTTTTCAGAGTAAAGGTGAAAGGGTTGGCGTGAAACTTCCCAATGCCGCCCACGGCGATGATCAAGGCCAAGGCGAGTAAAACCCAAAAGAAGCGTCTCTTCTTGTTCACACGTTTCATAACTGTAAAAAAAGCACACCTTAATTGATTGTGCAAAATTACCATGGACTTCTATTTTTAGCATTTTTGCGCCATTCCTCTGAACTTCGTGAAGTCCGTCAGCCAAATTTCAAAGTGAATGGCGCGTCAAATTTACAAATTTTCCTATAATCACTAACCTTTCATTACTATTTTACGCTATTTTTATTTTTTATGTTGTTAATTTATTGTTTATCAATGTGTTAAAAATATCAATTCATTCCTAATCGTACTGTTTGTTCATATCGGCACACGTTGTAAATATGTTACACACGTGATGTCGTCATGCAGCTCCTGCACGAGGGAGTCCCTGAAACTCGTGCGGTCAATAATATTGACGGGCTTCGGCGCGTCTTTTTTTTTCATAAAATTGAAAGTTTTTTTATAAAACAAAATGTTTTTTCCCTATCTTTGCAACTTAAAAAAAATAGACAAAATTACGCTTTAAATAATTGAAAATCAATTAAGTTTTAATAAATTACAAAATAAGATGGAAAAAACCAAGTATGTTTACCTGTTCGGAAACCGTACGGCCGAAGGTAACTCGAAGATGAAGAACCTGTTGGGCGGCAAGGGCGCCAACCTCGCGGAAATGTGTCTGTTAGGTCTGCCTGTGCCGGCAGGTCTCACAATCACAACTGAATGCTGCACAGCATATTACGCAAACAACTGCCAACTGCCAGCCGGCCTGATGGATGAAGTCCACGCAGGCATAAAGAACATGGAGAATATCATGGGCATGAAATACGGCGACGCGGAGAACCCTCTCCTCGTGTCGTGCCGCTCGGGCGCGCGCCAGTCGATGCCCGGCATGATGGACACCGTCCTGAATATCGGTCTCTGCTCAAAGACCATCCCCGGCCTCGTCAAGAAGACCAACAACCCTCGTTTCGTCTATGACTCATACCGCCGTCTCATCATGATGTACGCCGACGTCGTCATGGAGAAGGCCGAAGACAAGGAACCAGCCGAAGGCAAAGGCATCCGCAAGATTTTGGATGACATGCTCGATGAGTTCAAGGAAAAGAAAGGCTACAAGTCAGACACAGAGATAAAAGCCGAAGAGCTTCAGCAGCTTGCCGAAGACTTCAAGGCCACCATCAAGAGAGTGCTCGGAACAGAGTTCCCAGACGACGCGGAGCTTCAGCTCGAAGGCGGCATCAAGGCCGTGTTCAAGAGCTGGAACGGCAAGAAGGCCGTCTCTTACAGAAGAATCGAAGGCATTCCGGAAGACTGGGGCACAGCGGTGAACGTCCAGACGATGGTGTTCGGCAACATGGGTGAGAACTCAGCCACAGGCGTCGCCTTCACACGTGACCCCGCCACAGGCGACAACAAGTTCTACGGCGAATGGCTCATCAACGCACAGGGCGAAGACGTCGTCGCCGGCATCAGGACACCTAACCCGTTGAACAACGACACGAAGAACGAGAAGAACAAAGCCATGCCTTCAATGCAGGAACTCATGCCGGAGACCTACAAGGAACTCTGCGACGTGCGCGCCACATTGGAAGACTTCTACAAAGACATGCTCGACATCGAGTTCACCATCCAGGACGGCAAACTTTACATGTTGCAGTGCCGCGTCGGCAAACGCACCGGCGTCGCCGCCGTCAACATGGCTCTCGACATGCTTCATGAAGGCAGAATCGACGAGGCCACGGCTGTCATGAGACTCGGCGTGAACCAAATTGACGAGCTCCTCCACCCTATCCTCGACGCTAAAGACGAGAAGAACAAGAGCATCCTCGCCCACGGTCTGCCGGCAGGTCCTGGCGGCGCAGTGGGTCGCATCGCGCTCAGCAGCGAGAAAGCCAAGGAGTTCCGCGCAGCGAAACAGGCCAACATCCTCGTCCGCGAAGAGACGAACCCGGAAGACGTCGAAGGCATGCGTGCCGCTGACGGCATCCTCACACAACGTGGCGGCATGACATCACACGCAGCTTTGGTCGCACGCGGCTGGGGCAAGTGCTGCATCGTCGGCTGCGAGGCAGTCCATATCAACGAAGCAGAAGGCATCGTGAGAATCGGCGACAAGACATATAAGGAAGGCGACATCATCAGCCTCAACGGAACGAAGGGTTATGTGTATGACGGCTCGGTGAAGACCATCGACGCCACAGAGAACCAGCGTTTCCAGGAGTTCATGAGACTCGTCGATAAATACCGCAAGATGGGTGTCCGCACCAACGCCGACAACCCCGACGACGCACAGAAAGCCGTCAGCTTCGGCGCGGAAGGCATCGGCCTCTTCCGTATCGAGCACATGTTCTACGGCAAGAACAGCGAGAAGCCTCTCGCGAAACTTCGCAACATGATCCTTGCGAACAGCACAGAGGAACGTATCGCAGCCTTGGCGGAACTCGAGCCTTACATCCGCGAATCGGCGAAGGCGACGTTGAAAGTCCTCGACGGCAAACCTGTCACGTTCCGTCTCATGGACCCGCCGCTCCACGAGTTCGTGCCTCACGTACTTGAGAAACAGGTCGAACTCGCCAACGAGCGTGGCATGGAACTTGCGGAACTTCAGAAACGCATCAACGCGTTGCACGAAGTCAACCCGATGATGGGTCTCCGCGGCGTGCGTCTCGGCATCGTCTATCCTGAGATTTCAGAGACACAGTTCCGCGCACTGTTCGAGGCGACAGCCCAGCTGATGAAGGAAGGCAACGACCCGCACCTCGAAATCATGGTACCGCTCACAATCAACGTCAAGGAGCTTGAGCACCAGAAAGCCATCGCCGAACGCGTCAAGGCCGAGGTCGAGAAACAGTACGGTGTCACAATCAGCTACCTCTACGGCACGATGATTGAGATCCCACGCGCCACATTGGTCGCCGACAAGATCGCGGAAGTCGCACAGTTCTTCTCATTCGGAACCAACGACCTCACACAGATGACATTCGGCTTCTCACGCGACGACGTGAACGCCATCGTCCACAGCTACATCGACAACAAGATCATCCCTGCCGACCCGTTCAACACATTGGATCAGGAAGGTGTCGGACAGCTTGTCAGACTCGGTGTCGAACGCGGACGCTCGACGAGAAACAACCTGAAGTGCGGCGTTTGCGGCGAACACGGCGGCGACCCGGCATCAGTGGAGTTCTTCTACAGCTGCGGCCTCACCTACGTCTCATGCTCGCCGTTCCGCGTGCCGGTCGCACGACTTGCAGCGGCACAGGCGGCAATCAAAGCCGACCGCGCAAAATAAGCAATGACGATTAACGTCAGACGATATTTGCAGAGACGCGTTTAAACGCGTCTCTGCTTTTTTTATAACTGAACAAAAATGCGGAAAAACGCAAAAAAGTTCAATAAAAATGTGTTGATATAAAAAAATGTGTATTTTTGCTGAACAAAAATGCGGAAATCCGCAAAAACATTCAACGGAAATATGATAAAACGCGACTTATACCTTCAGAAAATCAAGAGCCGAATGCACAATGGTATGATTAAGGTGATTACCGGCATCCGTAGATGTGGCAAATCATACTTGTTATTCAATATTTTTTCAGATTATCTGAAAGAAATTGGTGTTGATGACAGCCACATTATCAAAATAGACCTTGAAGACCGCAGAAACAAAGAGTTGCGAGATCCAGACAATTTGCTTTCATATATTGATAGCAAAATGCAGGACAAAGACATGTATTATATTCTTCTTGACGAGGTTCAGAAGGTGTCGGAATTTGAAGATGTTTTGAACAGTTATCTCAAAGTTAAAAATGCAGATGTCTATGTAACCGGCAGCAACTCAAAGTTTCTTTCCAAAGATGTTATTACCGAGTTCAGAGGCCGAGGTGATGAAATAAAAATTAAACCATTGAGTTTCAACGAGTTTGTTTCTGTTTTTGAGGGTTCAAAAGAAGATGCTTTAAAAGAGTATATTCTTTATGGAGGTTTACCAATGGTTGCATTGACAAAAGAGCCAACTGAAAAAGAAAAATATCTGAAAGACTTATTTGAGACCACTTATTTGCGAGACATCAAGGAGCGATATGGCATTAAAAATGAAGCCGAGATGGATGAATTGATAAACATTGCGGCATCATCCATCGGAGGTCTGACCAACCCGACCAAATTGGCAAACACATTCAAAAGTGTAAAGAATATTGACATTTCTAAAAACACAATCATATCTTATCTTGAAATTTTACAGGATGTTTTCATGATTGAGAAATCAGAAAGGTATGACATAAAAGGTAAGAGATACATAAATACACCTGCCAAGTATTATTTTGAAGATTTGGGGTTGCGAAACGCAAGATTGAATTTCCGACAAATTGAAGAGACTCATCTGATGGAAAATTTGATTTACAATGAGTTAAGGAGGCGTGGAATGTCGGTTGACATTGGAGAAGTAGTTGTTAACGAGGTTTTGGACGGTAAAAATATCCGCAAGCAGTTGGAAGTGGATTTTGTTTGCAACATTGGCTACAGAAGATATTATATCCAATCAGCTTACAGCGTTTACGATGACAACAAGAGAGAGCAAGAGTTACGTCCATTGCGGCAAATCAACGACAGTTTCCAGAAAATGATTATTGTTTGGGACAACATAATTCGTTATCAGAACGACGATGGTGTGTTGTTTATAAGTATTTATGATTTCCTTGGTGAAGAGTGGCAGTTTGATTAATAGCGCATATAACATTTCTTTTTTAAGTAAGTGTGCAAAATTAGTTTACCTATTAGTTCGGTGCTTCGACCTTCGACAAACTCAGCAACCTGATTTGCAGCTCATTGAGCCTGTCGAAATGAGAAGTTTTTTTGTAGAGAATTTTAGAATAGTTAGTTAATGAAAGACTTTATGTTTTCCCGTCATGCTTTTTTACACTTTCTCATGACGTTGATGCCGATGTCAGTCCTTCAGGCTTCCGATCGGCACGACATACACACGGTCGTCGTTTTCCCACACCATTTGGGACCTTGTATCAGAACAACACCAGAGGCTTCAAGTTGTTCGGCAAGTATCTTGTCTGCAATGCGATTTTTATAATTACTTTCTTGCATTTTCTTAAGCACTTTTTCGAACTGCAAAAACACAAATTATTTTATTACAAATCAAACTTTTATAAAAAATCATTCACCAAGTTGGCCGGTTTTCGTTCACCAAGTTGGCCGGTTTTCGTTCATGGAAACTTTATTTGTAAAAATTTATTAACAATTTGGATTATTGTTTTATTTTTGCATTTGTTTCTCAACCCTTTGAAATGTAAAACCATGGCAAAGAAATCTACCGAAACTGTCATCAATCTTGACAATATCCTGTTCAACTGCCGCGACATACTGCGTGCGGCACGAAATTCGGGTTCGTTTTTTGAAAAACGCGACATGATGCTCACACTCATCTTCCTCCGTTTTATTGGAGAAAAATACGAAGATGGCGTAGCCAAGCTCCGTCAGCAACTGAAAGAAGACGGTCTGGACCCCGACAATGAGGAAATCATCAAGGCGTTTTTTGACGATGCCACCTTTACCGATGGCACCTACAATTTACCACCGGAGGCACGCTGGTCGAAGATTATCAACACGCCGGCACCGCAACTCAACGTGGCGCTCGACACCGCGTTACACAGCATCGCCACCGACTCCAGGCAACTGAAAGGGTGCTTTATTGAAGGCACCTTTACCACACGAAATCTGGGAGCCAACGACATCAAGAAGTTGGTGGACGAAGTAAACAAAATCAGCCACAAGGCCTTTGGCGCAGAAAAAGACTTGATTGGCCGCGTTTACGAGTATTTCCTGAAAGAGTTTGCCGTGAATGCCACCAAGGAAGAAGGCGAGTTCTACACGCCGCACGATGTAGTGCAGCTCATCGCCTCGATGATTGAGCCTTACGCAGGCACGCTTTACGACCCGGCCTGCGGCTCAGGCGGCATGTTCATCCAGAGTGCCGAGCTAGTGAAGGCCAAGCAGGGCGACGTGAACCGCATCAACATTTACGGGCAGGAGAAGGAGTCGGCCACCTACCGTTTGGCGAAGATGAACCTCGCCCTACGCGGACTCAGCCACAATTTGGGAGAGACCTACGATTCCTCCTTCACAAACGACTTGCACAAGGGCTTGTATTTCGACTACATCATGGCCAATCCGCCGTTCAACCTGAAGGGCTGGTACAACGACAATCTGAAAAACGACGCCCGCTGGGCCGACTATGTGACGCCGCCCGAAAGCAACGCCAACTACGCTTGGATTCTGCACATCCTTTCGCACCTGAAACCCGCCAATGGCGTGGCCGGTTTCCTGCTGGCCAACGGCGCGCTGAACGACAGCGACACGCTCGAAATCCGCAAGCGGTTGATACAGAACGACAAGGTGGAAGCCATCATCGTTCTGCCCAGAGAGCTGTTCATTACCACGGATATCAGCGTGACGCTTTGGATTTTGAACCAGAACAAGAAAGGCGGCGACTACCACGGCACGAAGCTCCGCAACCGCGAGCACGAGATTCTGTTTATGGACCTGCGCCAGTGGAACGAAAATCCGGTGAAGAACGAACAGAAGAAGAAGGTGCGTTTGCTGTCTGAGCAGATTGAGCGTGCCGCCGACATTTACCACACATGGCAAGGCGAAAGCACCGACGGCGCGGCCTACGAAGTGCCGGAGCTCTACCGCAGCGTGGGCATCAGCGAAATTGAAAGCAAGAACTGGACACTCACGCCCAGCAAGTATATCGAGTTCATCGACCACGACTTGGACATTGACTATCCGGCGGAGATGGCACGCATACAGAGCGAGATGAAACAGATTATGGCTGCCGAAAAGCGGTCGCAGAAAATGCTCGAAGAGGCGTTCAGAGGAATTGGCTATGGGATTGAGTAAATACAAGATAAAACTCTCGACACTGCTGAGAGAAATTGCACCAAAAGCAGAAAGCGTTTTCGCAACCACCATGTGATGGAATTTATCAGTGAAAAGGAGGCAGATTCCGAGTTGGAGAAAATGGTTTGATGTAAAAATAGTGTAATTTTGCAGCATTCCAAGTCCCGATGAAAGAGGCCTACTAACGCACTGGCTTTCAGACCGAATGACGGAATAGCGAAAACGAAACATAAATTACGAAGGAACATATCAACGTTATGGATAAAGAAAAATCACTAATATCATTGACCGAAGCGGTTGAGGCGATCAAAACTGCAATCTTGCAAGGCCAGTACGAGGCATTGAAAGATGTAAACCGCGTGCAACTCGCAGTTTATTTTGCGATTGGAAAATATTTGTCGAAGAATACTCGCAAGATGGAATATGGAAGCGGGGCACTAAAAGCAATAAGTGAACAACTCCGCAAAGAAATGCCTGGATTGAGAGGTTATTCTGAAACAAGCTTGAAAAAGATGAGATTGTTTTATGAACATTGGAGAATGCTGGATTCAAATACGTGCGTTGCAACGCACGTATCAGATTCTGAAGAATCGTGCGTTATAACGCACGATTCTATCAAAGAATTATCTATCAGCAATATAAATGATATTTCATCTGAAAATACGATTGACGTTTTCCGAACAATGACAATTCCAAATATTGTCAATTTCCCAATCGAAGACTTCTTTAATGTACCCTTTTCTCATCACGTAGAAATATATAGAAATGTTGATGATATAAACGCTCGATATTACTACATACATCGCACTGCGGAAGAGCATCTTTCAGTCGATGCTCTTGAAAAAATCATCAAACAGCAGGCGTTTGAAAACCGGGACAAACTACCCAACAACTTTTCTCAAACCATTACAAATTCATATATGGCGCGCAAGGCGGTAATGATGTTCAAAGATTCGTACGCATTGGAGTTTGTCAATACGGAAGAAATTGGTGAACGTGATCGCCAGGATATTGATGAGAGAGTTGTTGAACAAAGGATTGTCCAGAATATCAAAAACTTCATAATGACATTCGGGAAAGATTTCTCCTTTATTGGCAATCAATATCATTTGGAAGTGTATGGCGTTGAGTTTTTCCCCGATTTGTTGTTTTTTAATCGCGAGTTAAATTCCTTGGTAGTCGTTGAACTGAAACTGGGTGAATTCAAACCTGCCTATCTTGCCCAACTGACCACCTATTTGCAAATTCTTGACGACCATGTGCGCAAGCCTCACGAAAATCCTTCAATAGGAATTGTGCTATGCAAATCTGCCAACAAGGACTTTGTGGAATATGTTATTCAGAAATATACAAGTCCTATGGGCGTGGCCACCTATAAAACAGCCGCCGATATGCCGGAAGACTTACGGAAAGCATTGCCCGATCTTGAAGATTTGAAAAGAATTATTAGTGACGAGGCGATGGAAAAATAGAATATTCAATCACGCAGAAAAATACATTTATCAAAGAGGAACAGATTATGGGATTGAAGAAATACAAAATTGGTGATTTAATTGAACTTGTTCAAGAGTCCAACACGGAATTGAAATTTGGGCCTGATGATGTAATGGGAATGACAATTACAAAAGAAATCATTCCTACAAAAGCTGATGTCAACGGAGCGGACCTGTCCAAGTATATTATTGTAAGACCAAATGAGTTTATCTATAATCCCAGAACTCATGGTAAGAAAATTGGATTTGGATATAATAGCCTTGGAAAGTCATTTATTATTAGTTGGAACAACATCGCTTTTAGAATCAAGCCTTCGATGATTGGCGTCATTCTCCCCGATTATCTTTTCTTGCATTTTAATAGAAGTGAATGGGACAGAGAAGCGTGCTATCGTTCTTGGGGAAGTTCAACCGAAGTCTTTTCTTGGGACGCTTTATGTGATATGCAATTAGACCTTCCTTCGCTCGACATCCAGCAGAAGTACGTGGACGTATATAACGCGATGTTGGCCAACCAGCAGACTTACGAGCGCGGCCTGGAGGATTTGAAACTCGTGTGCGACGGATATATCGACAAACTCAAGCATCAAAACAAACTTGTGGAAATCGGTAATTTTGTTACTCAAATAGATAACAGAAATTTTGACAATCATCCATATCGTTTTACTGGATTAAGTATGGATAATTATTTTATTGATTCCATTGCTGATTCTAATGAACTCGACTTTAGCAAATATAAAATTGTTACTCCTGATGAATATGGTGCTGTTTTGATGAAAGTTGGAAGAGATTGTCGATTAACGATAGCCAGGAATACTTCAGATGAAAATTATCTGATTTCGCCAGCTTATTACACATTCAAAATCCATGGTATTAATCCAGAATATTTTATGGTAAATGTTAATCGCCCAGAATTTGAGCGGAAAGGTTGGTTCGCTTGTGATGCAAGTGCAAGAGGAAGTCTTTCATGGAATAGATTTCTTAGTCTAGAAATCCCGAATGCTACAGAAGATGAACAGAATACCATTAGTGAATTATACAAAGTACAAATGGCGAGATTTGCAATCAACGAGCAGTTGAAAGCGCAAATCAAGGACATTTGTCCGATATTGATAAAAGGGAGTATTGAGGAAGGGAGAAAGGAACGAAAATAGTTTGCCCCGGTGCTGGTGTGGCGGCACAAGGAAAGAGTAAAAATCATTATTGTAATTTTACATCGTTAATTGAAACTGCAAACCGAGAAGTAGTATTTATAACTAGAATTCAGCCCAAAATACCATATTTGTCATGGATACTAAGTTGAAAAGAATAAAGAAAAATCATGATAATAATCAATTTCGCAGAAAAATTCGTTTTAAGCGAAATAAAAGGAATCATAACCGTAGTCTTCTTGGGTTAAGTAAAGCACAAAGAAGACTTAAGCATGTTCAAAACAGATTCCATGATTACAAAAAGATAAAAGCTCCAAATCAATTTTCTTTGTTGGAAAATACTGAAGGTGTATTGGACTTCATAAGCAAGATAGATCGTTGTTTTGAAAATAAGAAAAAAGTGTTTATTCAAATGGAAGACACTTATTCTATTTCATATGATGCTATTGTGGTGTTATTGTCAAAATTAATTCAATTCAAAGCAAAAAAAATTGACTTTAATGGTAGTTTCCCTAAAGATAAAAATGCAGAATCAATATTAAAAGGTTCTGGATTTTTAGAATATTTGTATAAGAATTTTAACGATGAAGATACATATACTTTCGATAAGAAAATATACACGCATGCAAATAAGAATGTGAATTCTGCTCTTTCTAGCAAAATTATTGAAAATGCAAGTGTAAAACTGTGGTCACAACCAAGACGATGTCCAGGACTACAAAGAGTATTTATTGAATTGATGCAGAATACAAATAATCATGCCTCTAATCAACAAAAAGGAGAAAAATTGTGGTGGTCTTCAATTGTACATGATAAAGAAAAAGATAAAATATGTTTCTCTTTTATAGATTACGGTGTTGGTATAATAGATAGTTTAAGAAATAAGAAAAATGGTAAGTTCGCAAAAATTTTGGACAAAATAACAAAGATTTTTAGTCCTAAAAATAATGCTGATATTTTGAAATTATTATTGGAAGGCAAAATTCATGAACTTATAAAGGAACAAGCTTATAATAGAGGAAAGGGGCTACCAGGCATATATAAAGCTTATAAGAATAATGCTATTTCTAATTTAATAGTTATTACAAATGATGTATATGCAAATGTTGATAAAGATGATTATAAAGAAATGACAAACAATTTGACGGGAACTTTTGTTTATTGGGAATTAAATAAAAATAATAAAAGCATAATAAATTAAGTGAAGAATATGGAACCAATTATTGTAAAAATTTCAACGGATTTTAGTGCTACTCCGGGAGCACGGTACCAAGAGGAAGGAGATTTTTCTGGTGAAGAATTTCGTGAGAATGTACTGTTTCCTAAGTTTAAAAATGCGAAAGAAAGTGGATGCAAATTAAGAGTTGATCTTGATGGAACAGCAGGTTTGGGAACTTCTTTTTTAGAAGAATCTTTTGGTGGATTGATTAGAACAAATCATGTGGATTATGATGAACTCATAAAAATAATTGAGTTCATTTCTGACGAAAATCCAGATTATATTGACGAAATCAATGACTATTTAAGAGATGCATATGAAAAAACTAAATAAGAAACAATTTCTGATTTATTTCTCTATTTTCGGCATTGGGATAGTCATAGGTGATCTGATTGAGTGGGGATGTTTCAATTTAGATAATAGCATCAGCATTATTGATGCTCTGAGTCTATTTGTTACAGTAGGATTAACTATTTACATAGCGACAATTTTAGACAAAGAATCCAAAAACAAACAATTTGAAGTAGATTTAATTGTGGAGCAAATAAATGAGGTTGAGAATATATTGAAAGAAATAGATTCACTCATTAGACAAAAGCCATCTTATAACGAAGTTAATTTAAAAATACATAGTATAGGTTTGGTTAAGCAAAATATTTTTGATTTGTTGAAAACTGTTTTAGAAAAAGATGATTTAGAGAAATATGAAATTGCTTTTAAAAAGAAATATAAAGGCATAAAAGACTTGTTGACAAATACTCCTATTGATAAAAGTGATAAGTCGAAAATATCTATGTGCAAAGGTCTCGTCTCTTATACGGATGATAGGATTAAAGAAATTGTAACAGAAACATATTCCTTTAGAGCAGAGATGGTGAAACTGAAATTATTTGTAATGCAACAATAAAATTTCTTTCCAATCCTCAAAACTTTGGAATGAAAAAAACAGATAAAATGGTACATTTGCAGACAATATATTGTAACGGTTTATAGCAATGAGATTGAACATAGACGAAAGTCAGAACATAGAATACAAAGAGTCGTGGAACGACAAGTATTTGGAATGGATTTGCGGTTTTGCCAATGCGCAAGGCGGCAGAATTTACATTGGTGTGAACGATAACCATGAGGTGGTCGGCGTGTTGGATAGCAAGCGGCTTTTGGAAGATATTCCAAACAAGATAGTTACTCATCTTGGCATTGTGGCTGACGTGAACCTGCATAAGGCCGAAGAACTTGACTATATTGACATTGCTGTCCAACCGAGCAGCGTGCCTATTAGTTATCGCGGACACTACCATTATCGTAGCGGCAGTACTAAACAGGAACTGAAAGGCTTGGCCTTGCAAGAGTTTATCCTGCGGAAGATGGGACGCTCGTGGGATGATATTGGTCATACTAAGGCTACGATTGATGCCATCGACAGGGATGCAATAGATTATTTCCTGAAGAAAGGAATTACAGCAGGCCGTATTGATTCGGACGAATTGTCGGAATCGACTCACGATGTGCTTGACAACCTCAATCTCCTTGATGACGATGGCAATTTGAAAAATGCCGCTTTGTTGTTGTTCGCCAAAAAACCTCAGAAGTACTTTACAAGTGTGGAATTTCAGATAGGTAGATTTGGAAAAGATGAAGGCGACCTGCTTGAACAGGATATCATAGCAGGCAATATCATCCAAATGGCAGACAAGGTGATGGAAGTGCTGAAATTCAAGTATCTTCATGCTCCAATACGTTTTGAAGGCATGCAACGCATTGAGACATTGGAAATTCCTGATAAGGCTTTTCGTGAAATCCTTTACAATGCCATCGCCCATAAACTGTATTCAGGTGCTGCTATCCAGATGCACGTGTATGATGACCGCATTGAAGTGTGGAACGAAGGAGAACTTCCGGAAGGATATACCACGGAAACGCTTTTGCGTCGCCATTCGTCAAAGCCTCGTAACAAAAATATTGCTTTCACTTTCTTCAAGGCGGGTTTCATTGATAAATGGGGGCTTGGCTACAAAAAGATTATGGAAGGCTTCAAGGAAGCAGGAATGAAACTGCCAACTGTCGAACAGATTGACGGAGGCGTGAGGGTGACGGTTTGGAGACAAAATGTCACCAGTGATGTCACCAGTGATGTCACCAGTGATGTCACCAGTGATGTCGTAAGTTTGTCGCAAGTTCAATTGACTGATAGACAAAAGAAAATATTAGAAATGATAAAACTGGACGCGACTGTCTCAGCAAACCGGATGTCGGAAGAATTATCGGTTGTTATGAGAACCATTAGGAGAGACCTTTCTAAATTGCAAGAAATGGGTCTGGTTGCTCACGAGGGCAATACCAGTGCCGGACGATGGGTAATCTTACAAAACAACTTTACTCAAAACAATGAAAAATAATTAGTCAATGTCCAGACTCACCAATTATAACGGCCGTTACTGCGAATCAGAGTTCGAGAATGCCTTCATCGGGTTCTTGGAGAACGCGGGCTGGCAATATACCGCCGGCAACGATATTCACCGCAGCAAAAACGAAGTGCTCATCGCAGAGGATTTCAAGCAGTTTATCACGGAAACCAATCCTTCCTTTACAGAAGAAGAGGTGGCACAAATATACGATACCGTTCGTCTGGTTGGTGCCGAGAACGATTTCGCCACCCTGCACAAAGTGTATGGCTGGATGGTGGATGGCGTGCAGTTTATACCGCAAAATGGCCTGGCGCAGATGGTGCCCCTCATCAACTTCGAGCATCCGGAAAACAACATCTTCCGTGTGGTCAATCAGTTTGTGGTAGAATACACCAACAACGGCCAAAAGGAAAACCGCCGTCCAGACGTGCTGCTGTTCGTCAACGGGTTGCCGCTGTGCGTCATCGAGCTCAAGAATCCCGCCGATGCCCACGCCACCATCTTCAATGCGTGGGAGCAGATCAACATCCGTTATTGGCGCGACATACCGCACCTGCTGCATTACTGTCCGTTAGCCTGCATCAGCGACGGCGTCAAAACGCGCCTCGGTACTGTGCGTACACCCTACGAACATTTCTATGCCTGGCGTCGCGTAAACGATGGCGACAAAGTGTCCACCCTGCCATTTGCCGAAACCGAAACCCTAATACAAGGCGTTTACGCGCCCAGCCGCTTCCTCGAAATTTTCAGAGACTACATCTACTTCCAAGACAGCATCTACGACAGCGAAGAGCGCGAAATCGTATGCCGTTATCCACAGTTCTTCGCCTCTAAACTGCTGAAACAGAGCATCGTAAAATCGGTAGTGGAGCAAAGCGGCAAAGGCGGCACCTATTTTGGCGCCACCGGCTGTGGAAAAACCTTCACGATGGCATTTCTCGCCCGCCAACTGGCCCTGCGCTGCACCGATGTGGAGCAAATCGGCTCGCCCACCATCATCCTGATTGTAGATCGGGAAGAACTGCAGAAACAGGGTGCCAAGCTTTTCACCAAGAGCAAGGAGTTTTTGAACTTGGGCGAAGTTTCGATTGTTAAAAGCAGAAAAAAGCTGAGAGAGGAATTGGGCGCCCGACAGAGCGGTGGGTTCTACATCTGCACCATACAGAAATTCTGCGACCGTGAGGAAGACAAAATCGGGCTCATCAACAATCGCAACAACATCATCTGTTTTTCCGACGAGGCACACCGCACGCAGTTGGAGCGTTCGCGCCAGATACAGTTCAGCAAAGATGCCGATGAGAATATGCGGGCGATGGTTTCCAAACCTTACGCCAAAGTGCTGAAGGAAGCATTTCCCAATACCACCTTCGTGGGCTTCACCGGCACGCCCATCGCCGAAACCTACCAGACCTTCGGCGATGAAATCGACCGTTACACGATGGATCAAGCCGTTGCCGACGGCCTGACCGTCCCCATCAAATATCATCCACGCATTTCCAAAGTCCTGCTTGATGCACAGAAAGTCAAGGAGATAGAGACCTACTATAAAAATTGTGCCGACGATGGCGCCACCGCCGACGACATCGAAGCCAGCAAAAAGGCGATGAGCTCCATGGAAATCATCCTTGGAGAGCCGTCGCGTTTGGAAAGACTGGCCATCGACATCCACGACCACTACGTAGCCTCCTGCGCCGGAGATCCCGACAGAATACAGAAGGCAATGATAGTATGCTCCAGCCGGCCGATAGCCTACGCATTGTTGCAACAATTCAAAGCCAAATATCCGGAATGGTTTGAAGAGAAAAAGCATCCGGACGGACTCAGTGTAACGGACGAAGAACTCAAAGAACTGAAGCCGATGCCGTTTATGGCGATGGTTTCGAGCGTGGGCAGCAACGACGAGCCGGAAATGTACAACTATCTTGGCGGCGCTGCCAACGACAAGCGTTCTGAAAACTTTGACGCAGCTTTCAAGCAGGAAAAATCCAACTTCCATATCGTCATCGTAGTGGATATGTGGATTACCGGCTTCGATGTGCCGTCGCTCACCTATATGTACAACGACAAGCCGCTGAAGAAACATATCCTCATACAGACCATCAGTCGTGTCAACCGCAAGTTCCCGGGCAAGGAATACGGTCTGATTGTTGATTACATCGGCATTCGCGACAACATGCGCGAGGCGATGAAAATATATGGCGGCGAGACTTCCGTGGCTCCTACCGCCGACGACGTGGAGCAGGCCACACTTGTTTTCCACGACGAGCTGGGCATTCTCCAGCAACAATTTGCCGACTACGACTTGAAGCCGTTTATTAATCCCAACTGCGACCCGATAGAACGTTATCGACTGCTTGCCAAAGCTGCGGAATACGTTTTTGCTTCTACGCGGGAACTGAACAGCGAGAACCGCAAGGACAACAAAAAAGTGTCTTTCAAAACCTATTTCCTGAATCGTGTGAAACGTATGCGCACGGCTTACGACATCTGTCAGCCTTCCGGCGAATTGGGCGAAGAGGAATCGGCCTTGGCGCAGTGTTTCATGGCCATTGCAGGATTCGTGCGCAAGATGAGCGGCACCACCGAACTCGATACCGACACGATGAACCGCAATGTGGCAAAGATGGTGGAAGAGGCGTTGCTTTACAACAAAGTGGAAAGCGTGTTGGAAAGCGGCGAGCAGGAAGATATTTTCAGTCCCGAGTATTACGAGAAACTGTCCGACATCAAGATGCCCGCCACCAAACTCGAAATTCTGATAAAGATGCTGAAAAAGCAGATTAAGGAGTATGGCAAGGTGAATCAGGTTGCCGCCAAATCTTTTCAGGAGATGATAGAAAAGACTATAGAAGAGTACCACGAGCGTCGCAAGCACTTGACAATTGAGGAGGCTGGACAGACTCAGGACGAGGCCTCCGAAAGCATCATCCGGAATGCCACCGACCAGGCGTTGAAGATTCTGCAAGAGATGAAAGCCAGCCGCGAAAGCTTCCGAAAAATCGGGCTTACCTTTGAAGAGAAGGCCTTCTACGACATCTTGCTGGCTTTGCGCGACCAGTACAACTTCGAATATGGCGAAGACAAGAAGATTGATGGCATCATTTTGAACGAAAAGTGCAAAACCTTAGCCAAGAAAGTCAAAGAGATCATCGACACCAAGTCCACCTTTGCCGACTGGCTCAACAACCAGAACATCCGCGACCAGCTCAAGTTCGACATCAAAGTCTGCCTCATCAAAAACGGCTATCCGCCGCAATACAGCCCGGAGGTTTTCAGCAAGGTGATGGAGCAGGTAGAGAACTTCGAGGAGAATGTGTGAATAGTTGAACTTTTATTTTTTTACATTTCCACACTTTATCCATCCTAATCGAACTTATGCTTCCAACGGCGATGACTCCAAAGCCAGTATTCCGGTTTCTTTTTTATCGTTTCTTCAAGATAATCAACATATCTCTGCATCACAGCACCTTCAGGCAGCTCGTTCGGATGCTCGGTGATAAGCTTCACGTCAACACGATATTTCCCAATCCTCTCCTTCACGACTTCATAATAAAGTACCGGCAGATCATATTTCCTCGCAAAGCCCTCCGCCCCGCGAATAAAACCCGTCCTATGGTTTAAGAAATCGGTGACATAACAACGCTGAGGATTGCTCGGATTCTGGTCCGACAAAATCATGTACGCCGCCGGAATGTGATTGTTCTCGTGATACGCCATCACCTCGCGCACGTTGTCGTGAAACACCACCTGATCGCCGTAACGCGTCCTCGCTCTGTTGATTAGTTTTTCAAAAACCCGGTTCGTATTGTGCGCCCCCACTCCTATCCCGTGGTGCTTGAACTGCATGTCAACGCTCAAGACCATCCATTCCCAGTTGTTGTAATGGCTCGACATCAGCACCACGCTGCGGCCTTCATCATAAAATTTATTGACAATTTCCGGATTCGAGCAACGGTAACGCCGCATCACGTTGCGGCGGCTCATCGTCAGCATCTTAAGCATCTCCGCCGCAATCTGCGTGAAATGCCAATAGAACCTGTTTATCACCTTCCGTATTTCCTTTTCGTCCCATTCGGGGAATGAATCACGCAAATTCTTGTCAATCACCTTCTTACGATAACGAATGACGTAATACATTATCAAATAAAACGGAAAAAACAAAACATACAACACCCCCAAAGGCAAAATTGACAACGGATACAGAACAAAATAAAACAAAAAATACATCATAATTCCGACTGATTTTTGAAAGTGTAAAAGTACATTATTTTCATCAAACGCGAACAATTTCCAAATAAAAAAATTAATATTCATGTTTGTTGGATAAATTGTATTAATTTTGCAGAAATTTTAAAAATTCAATTATGGCTAAAAACACTAATGAAATCAGAGAAGCATTGGCATCTTACGGCATCAATGACGTGAAGGAAATCCACTACAACCCGTCATACGACGAATTGTTTCAGGCGGAGATGAACCCTTCGCTGACAGGCTACGAGAAAGGCACAATGACAGAGCTCGGCGCCGTCAACGTGATGACAGGCATCTACACAGGACGCTCGCCGAAAGACAAATACATCGTGATGGACGAGAACTCGAAGGACACCGTATGGTGGAACACCCCGGTTTATCCAAACGACAACCACGAGATGAGCGTGAAAGTGTGGGAAACAGTGCGGGACCTCGCCAAGAAACAGCTCTCAGGCAAGAACCTTTACGTCGTTGACGCCTTCTGCGGCGCGAACAAAGACACACGCATGGCCGTGCGTTTCATCATGGAAGTGGCATGGCAGGCACATTTCGTGCTCAACATGTTCATCAAACCAACCGAAGAGGAACTGAAGAACTTCAAGCCGAACTTCACGGTCTATACAGCCTCGAAAGCCAAAGTCGAGAATTACAAGGAGTTAGGACTGAACAGCGACACCTGCGTGGCGTTCAACGTGACATCACGCGAGCAGGTCATCCTGAACACATGGTACGGCGGCGAGATGAAGAAAGGCATGTTCTCGATGATGAACTACTACCTTCCATTGAAGGGCATCGCCTCGATGCACTGCTCGGCGAACACCGACATGAAGGGCGAGAACACCGCCATCTTCTTCGGTCTGTCGGGCACCGGCAAGACCACCCTCTCGACCGACCCGAAACGTCTCCTCATCGGTGACGACGAGCACGGCTGGGATGATGAAGGCGTGTTCAACTTCGAGGGCGGCTGCTACGCCAAGGTCATCAACCTCGACAAAGAGAGCGAGCCTGACATCTACAACGCCATCAGACGCGACGCATTGCTTGAGAACGTCACTGTCGATGCCAAAGGCAAAATCGACTTCAAGGACAAGAGCGTGACGGAGAACACACGCGTCTCCTACCCTATCGAACACATCGAGAAGATCGTGAAGAACGTGCGTCCTGTCTCAGCCGGCCCGACAGCAAAGAATGTCATCTTCCTCTCGGCAGACGCTTTCGGAGTGCTGCCTCCCGTCTCGATACTGACACCTGAACAGTGCAAATACTACTTCCTGAGCGGCTTCACCGCGAAATTGGCGGGCACCGAACGCGGCATCACCGAGCCGACCCCGACATTCAGCGCATGCTTCGGGCAGGCGTTCCTCGAGCTGCATCCGACGAAATACGCCGAGGAGCTCGTGAAACGCATGGAGAAGAGCAACGCCAAGGCTTACCTTGTTAACACCGGCTGGAACGGAACAGGCAAGCGCATCTCCATCAGAGACACACGCGGCATCATCGACGCCATCTTAGACGGCTCGATAGAGAAAGCCCCGACAAAGAAAATCCCTTATTTCGATTTCGAGGTCCCGACAGCATTGCCGGGCGTTGACCCGAAGATCCTCGACCCGCGCGACACTTACGCGAATGTCGGAGACTGGAACAAGAAAGCCGAAGACCTCGCCGGAAGATTCATCAAGAACTTCGGGAAGTTCACCACAAACGAGGCAGGCAAGGCCTTGGTGGAGGCAGGACCGAAATTAGGTTAAAAGATGAAAGACCAAAGTTAAAAGAAAAGGACGCTCAATCGGGCGTCCTTTTTCATTGCAAGCGAGTTATTATTGATTTTATTTAATTCAACATCACCGGCATGAGGAGCATGAGGATGTCCTCATCGGCATTCTGGTTGTCAACCGGCGTGATGATACCCGCGCGGTTCGGTGCCGACATCTCAAGCTGTATCTCATTCTGGCTGAGGTTGGCAAGCATCTCCTGGAAGAACTTCGAGCTGAAACCGATTTCCATATCCTCACCAGTGTAGTTGCAAGTGAGACGTTCCTTGGCTTCGTTTGAGTAGTCGAGGTCTTCAGCCGTGAGTGTCAGTTCCTGACCGCTGATTTTGAAACGCACCTGATGCGTCGCCTTGCTCGAGAATATTGCGACACGTTTGATTGCCGAGTTAATCAGTTGTCTGTCAACGATAAGCTTATTCGGGTTTGTTGCAGGGATGACGGCTTCATAATTTGGATAACGGCCTTCTATCAGTCGGCAGACGAGGTTGTATTCACCGAATGTGAATGAAGCGTTAGTGCTGTTGAACTCGATGCGCACTGGTTCGTCAGCCCTGCCGGCGAGTATGTTCTTCAGCTGATTGATAGGTTTCTTCGGCATGATAAACGACGCTGCCACATCCGACCTGACGTCCATTCTTCTGTAACGCACGAGTTTGTGAGCGTCCGTCGCCACAAAAGTGAGACAATTCTCTGTCATCTGCATCAAAACGCCCGTCATGATAGGACGGATTTCGTCGTTTCCGGTTGCGAATATTGTCTTTTCAAATCCGCAGGCGATGACATCTGCTGGGACTTCCCATACCATCGGTTCGGCGAGAACGGGTACCTGCGGAAATTCGTCGCTCTTGTGACCGACCATCTTATAGCGGCCTTCGCCTGTTGTCAGCTCTATTGCCATCGTGACCTCATCAATGTTGAACGACACCGGGATGTCGGGGAAGTTCTTCATCACATCAATGAGGATGCGGGCAGGGATTGTCACACGGCCGGTGCCTTCAACCATGTCGGGTTGAATCGCAACCGTCATTGTTGTCTCAAGATCTGACGCTGTCACGCGCAGTTTATCTTCCGAAATGTCAAAAAGAAAATCATCAAGGATTGGCAGTGTGTTGCTTGAATTGATGACTCCGCTGAGTGCCTGAATGGCTTTTAACAGTTTTAAACTCGATAATATAAACTTCATAATTCCTAATTTTTTCAAGGTGCTAAATTACAACTTTTAATCTAATTTGAGGCAAAAAAAAATAATATTTTTTTCATCTTTTATTTTCCACGGATATACTTCATTTTCAGCAGCAGATTGTTCATGTCAGTTTCCTGTCCCAGTCCGTATTCATACGACTCTTTCGTGACTTTATCATCGACACTGTGTTTTTTCTTGTCAATCTTCTCAAGACGGCCGTTGATGTCCGCATCTGATGACAGAACCTCCGTTTTCCCGCCGCTGTGCTTTAAGAACATCCATTGTTCATCCTCGTTTTTCAGATAGAAAATGAATGTCGGGACATCGCTGTAGTCAATCAACACTGACGCCTCATAATAATTTCCCACATCATAGCTGTTGAAACCGTTGATGTAAATTTCCGGTTCACTCACGAAACAATGAAGGCCACTCACCCATTTCAGGCTCAAGTCGCTCATTATCACGCCAACATCATTTTTATAACTCGTCCTCGACATGCCTTTCCCGTCAGGTCCGAACAACATCAGCGCAATATTATCAGCCAATTTTTTATCAAATGTGAAATCAAGCAGCGCCTGAGTCTCTATTCTTATCTCATCATTTTGGATGTCATAGACGAACATACCATCAGTCAGGAAATTGAAATATTTTGTATTGATTCCCAAATCAAATTCTCCTTTTCCAAGGACAAAGCAGCTGTCGGTCTGCAGCATAATGCCTGAGTTAATAAAACCATTGTAATCCGAATCGAAATACAGTTCATCGCCGAATGCCAATGCGGTTTTATCCGGCTCATAAACCGCGTTTTCGGTAAAGAACTCCACGAAGAACTCTTTGTCATCTTCATCATAATACAAACCGCACTTGGAGGCCAAAGTATCGTTGTCCAATGGCAGGTACATATTATTTGAAACAGTATCAATTGACACCTTAAACCACTGATAATCAACAAGACATTGATTAATCATCTTAAGACAGCCATCAAACTTTATGTCTTCATCTCCTGATTTGAATGATATGTCACCTTTGAAAAGGTAATCGCGGTTTATCAAGAAGTTTTCTTGCTCGTCAATCTTTCCAAAACCGACGGTCACGCCATCTTTGTCAGGATGTATCTCATTGAAATACAATGGTGAGACATAATTATCAGGGTCGGTATAATCCACATATCCCTTTGCGAAATACCGATTTTCACCGATGGAATCAATCATGGCGTCATGTATGGTGATTGACGGGCCAAGAATTGTCGCGGCACCCGATGCCTGGATTATTGCGTTTTCCTTTATCTGCAAGTCACCATCTGACATCAAGAGTACGACATCCGCGACCGAGATGGAATCAACATTGTGTGCCATTATCGTATTATCCGCAAAGCTGTAGTCCATCTTCCTTATATTAATTGAAGGCATTACGACACTCGAATCAGCTGGCATGACCGGTTTGCCGTATTTACTTGACAATGACACAGTTCCGTCATCAAATCGCCATTCGGCACATTCATGTCCGCATACGACCTTGTTCTTCGCAAAAAAGATATTGCTGTTGTCGTCAACGCTTTTGAACGCCCCTGTTCCTTTATCAAAATCAACTGAGAATGAATAACTTGACGCCAGAAGATTTTCCGTGCCATCATCATTGACGGCCACATCCGCCGAATCAGCGACAAAGGAGTTGTTTCTGAAGATGAAATTATCCGATTTCACAGTCGCGCCGTGCATATTCAGCATGCCTTTGCCGTAGAAGCCGCTTTGCTCAAGGCGCACCTCGCCTCTAAAAGTGCAATTGTCGTACAACCTCAGTTCATCATCCAAAGTATTGACAAACATCTTGTTATCTTTTGTAATCATTTTGATTTCAACAGAATCGGCGGCGACATACGGGAAAGAGAGCGCATCATCCACGGCCAGCATTTCAAATCTGCCGTGCATATAAGCCATCGTATCGTCAAAAGTGACAGAGTCGGACTCCGCGAAGGCTGACATAAAACTCAGAGTGCCGTTGCCGTAGAAAATCTCATTATTCAGCTTCACTTCGTTGCTGAATTTCGCGTTACTGTTCACGATATCCAAGCCTTCCTTATTTATACCATGCGTGAAGCCAAGCGAATAATCGTCTTTCACGATAAGTTCATCCTCGAAGTCCATAAAGACGCCGCTTCTCACAGTACCTTTCAAATTAAAATTCGATGTGCTGAATGTAAACAGGCTGTCAATTTCAAACGGCGGCAGTATGAACGACACACCGTTGAAATCAATCTGCGATTCTTTATCACAGTCAAAAATCGGATAATCGGCATTATCGACCACGCCCGACTTGTTTGAGCTTTCATCAATGTATATCTTTCCTGACACGTGAGTTATCACATCTTTAACCCTCACATTATCAAGAGCATTATCTCTATTCTTCACAAAAAACGCGAGTGAATCGATTGTAGGGAGTTCAATAACAAAATCAGAATAATCGAAGCGACTTGAATGTGTGTGGAACTCAAACATCCCTGCCATCATCTTGCCCGAAAACTCAAAGTCGAGGTCTTTTTTCACAACGATGGACTTATCATAAGGGATAATCTTGACATTCTTTGCATTGCTGACGACCACATTACTCACGCCATTGACGGTCAAGTCATTATTTGACAAATCGAGTACCATATTAGGTTGTCTGTTTGTCGCATACGACTCTATCCTTATCACATCATAGTCAGTCTCCCCGTTTCTCGCGTTCATGACTCCATACAGCATTTCGGTCGGATATGCGATTTTATTTTGCGGGTCATACGACAGATACCCTTGTTCGGCGAGACGCATCAACATTGCCACCACCTGTTCGATATTTATTTTCAGATACATTGCGTACAGCTGCAAATCAATCACATCGGTGTCGTATTTCATCATATAGCCATACACGAGAGACAATGGATTGTTTTTGTCAATGCCCTGCAGCCTGTCCCAATCCATCTCGTTGTAGAAATTCATTGACTTTAAATACGCCCTGCTTTCCTGGAATTGCGTCAAAAACTTATGAAATCTTATTTTGTTTTCATCTAAATTCCACAGCATCGCCTCCGAAAAAATACATATCCCGTGATATGTATCAACGTACGGTCCGTTACCAACCATCTTGTTGGGATTGTAAACAATCATCTCACGTGTTGCATCATCGTACATCAGGCTCTGTCCCCAGTGGGTTATGGAATCATTTCCAAGATATACAACCATTGACGCATTGTCAGCATACAACTTGTCACCGTTGACGACAAACGATTTGGCTATGAATCTGGCACGGGCTGTGTTATCAAAGCTTATCGTCATTATGGCTTGGCTTGAGCCATTTGTGAACACACGCTTGTCTGGGCCGAGGTTGTTTGCACGTCCGACCAATCTGATATTGCCGAAAACATCCGTGGACTCGCCCTCGTCCTTATAAGACTTGAACGTCTGTAATTTTGACAAATCATCTTTCGGAAGCACGCCGCTTGCGTTTTCAGTCATAAAACTGTCTTTATCTGAAGCGCACACCAACGTCACTTTATCAACAGACACAAAAATCAAGACTGACAAGAGCAAAGCCCTGATCAGTCCATGCTTCCGACCCGATTGAAACAAACCATTCGACTTAATCACTATGTTTGATTTTCAATTACTTAACAAAAACAGCCGCGGTCCATTCGTTTTTCTTGACATGGTTCAGGTATGACAGTCCGAGGCGTTCTGCTTCTTTTTTGATTAAGACGAGGTCGGATTCATAGAAGCCGCTGAAGAAGATCTTTCCGTTTTTCTTCAGGCATTTCACGTATTCCTTCATGTCGCGAAGAAGAATGTTACGGTTGATATTTGCGATTATGATGTCGAATTGTCTATTGTTCAACGAGTTGGCATCACCGAGTTCGACTATAATGTCGTTTTCGTCGTTCATCTTGATGTTATCGAGAGCGTTGCGGTAAGCCCACTCGTCGTTGTCGATGGCGACTGTCGTTGCGGAGCCGAGTTTCCTTGCGAGGATGGCGAGCACGCCGGTGCCGGAGCCCATGTCGAGTACGTCTTTCCCTTTGAAATCATCAGCGAGCATGAGTTTGATTATCTGCGATGTCGTCTCGTGATGTGCTGTCCCGAACGACATTTTCGGTTCGATGCAGAGGTCGTATTTGTAGCTGCTTTCCGGCTCGTGGAAAGGTGCGCGGATGCGGCATGTCTCGTCGATTATCGCCGGTTCGTACGACGCCTCCCATGTGGCGTTCCAGTCTTGGTCAGGAATAAGTTCCTTGTTAAGAATCTGAACGTCAGCAAGTTGTTCCATCTGAAGCAGTTCGTCAAGTCCTTCCTTGTCGAAAGCAGTCTCGGCGCAATACGCAGTGAAGCCATCGTCAGTGTCCATGAAGCTGTCGAAGCCGATTTCTCCGAGCAGCTCCATGAACATGTCTTTAAGGTTCTCGTTGCTTGGGTTCGAGAATGTATAGGCTAAATAATTCATTACAAGTTATTTTGAAGCCTGTTCGCAGATGCTCACGAAGTCTTCGGCCTTGAGTGACGCGCCGCCGATGAGACCGCCGTCAACGTCAGGCTGTGCGAAGAGTTCGGAGGCGTTCTTTGCGTTGCAGCTTCCGCCGTAGAGTATATGTAATTGACTTGCAACGTCTTCGCCGTATTTCTCCTTTGCCAGTCCGCGGATGAAGGCGTGTACTTCCTGTGCCTGCGCCGGGGTCGCGGTCTTGCCTGTCCCGATGGCCCAGACGGGTTCGTAGGCGATGACGACGTTTTCAAAATCAGCGGCGTCGAGATGGAACAGACCCTCTTCGACCTGTCTGCGGATGACATCGAAATGTATGCCTTTCTCTCTTTCCTCAAGCACTTCGCCGACGCAGAAGATCGGCACGATCTCGTATTTGAGGGCCTGGTTGACTTTCTGCGCGAGAGTCGCGTTGTCTTCGTTGAAGTACTTGCGGCGTTCGCTGTGGCCGATGATACAGCAGCTTACGCCGATGGAGTCGAGCATCTTGGCGGAGACTTCGCCGGTGTAAGCGCCTGAATCAAAAGCAGATACGTTCTGTGCGCCGACTTCAAACAGTTCGTGTTCCGTAGCCTCATCGGTTGCGAGTTCGAGATACGGGAAAGGCGGGCATATTATCACCTCGCATGAAGGCTGTTTGTCATCCAAAAGGTTTTCAAGGTCTTCGATAAGCATCTGTGCCTCATCGAAATCGAGGTTCATTTTCCAGTTTCCTGCTACTATTTTGTTTCTTTTCATGGTATTATGATTTAGTTTGATTCAAGAGTTATTATTCATAGATAGTTTTTAGCCGGAACATGACGAATGACATTGTCCTTTCCGCAGACAACAATATCTTCACCGTTTCTGGCTTTCTCTTCGAGCATCTCCCGCTCGGCGATTTTAAGGCCAATTACAATCTTTTTTATCATTTCATTATGTTCTTCTGTTGACATAACCCAATATTTTTGTATAACAATCTTTATCTTCAACACTTGTGATTTGGTTCTTGCCTCCCACTGCAATTATTGTTCTCGGAGTGTCACTATTATCCACCAAAATCCACGTATCCACTATTGGCATATAGACATCAAAAAGATTATTCAATCCAGCCCAATATTTTCTAACAATGACATCATGTGGAACATCATGTCCGCCCATCGAAACTCTTTTCATAACACGTTCAATCGCCTGCTCCGGCGATTTAATCCAGAAATACAACAACGTGACGTCATATCCTTTCTGATGAGCAGTTTCCACTAATTTGAAATATGAGCGTGCTGACAATGTTGTTTCTATTGAAAAACTCTCTTCTTTTTGCAGCAGTTCACCAATACGTTTTAACATAAGTTTTCCTGCTTCTATTGCCATTCCTGATGGGTTAAATGGAGAAAGGCCGCGTGCTATTTCATCAGCATTGACAAATTCCTTGCAATGCAAAATCTTCGGCAACACCGTATATGATGCCGTGGTTTTTCCTGCGCCGTTGGGGCCGCTTATGATATATAAATTTTTCTCTCCCATAACGGCGCAAAGATAGTAAAATATTAGCGATTGGCAGAATTATTTTTATCACAATTTTGCTTTTATTTTCAGCTTTGTCTATTCGCACCAAGCATGGTACGCCGCACCCGCAAAATGGCATTGTATTATGGTCTGTTCCAGTAAATTATTTGGATGCGCCAGCCAACTTCACTCTCAACTCTCCAAACTCAAACCACCTCCCACTCGTCGATATTCTTCTTTTCGCTCGAAAAACCAACACCGATTTTAAACAGTTTTCTGCTGTCAGCCGCGTAAGGCTCGGCATAGCCTTTGTCGTCAATCTGCTTCAACGCTTCGGCAGCTGTGCCGTCAAGCTTGAACTCGAAGATGTAAACGTAGTCGGCGGTTTCGACGATGATGTCGGCTCTTCCGCGCGAGTTCGCTTTTTCAGTTAAGGTCGTGTAGCAGGATAAAAGTCTGAATATCAGGTATAAAGTGTAATGGTAGTGGCTCTCGTAGCTCCACGCGCGTTCCTGATAATTCGCGTCGTAAGGGATTGAAGCCATGAAAGCCGACAGTTCGTCGCGGAGGTCGT
>CALBNV010000098.1 GCA_937896895.1 uncultured Bacteroidales bacterium
TGTAACCTTGTAACCGTTGTAACCTCTTATTTAGAAAATTTTAAGAATATTTTTTTAGATTTTTGAGATACAGGAGCGTAAATTTATGTGCAAAATATCAGACCGAATGATCGCTATCGACACTGAATACCACTGCGATGACATGGGCAAAATCGACAATGTGTACTGTGTATGCACATCGGACAATAAAGGCAGCCACTTCAAAAAGTGGACATCAGGTTCAAAGGACGCAGATATCCTTACTGAGATTGCGGGTTTTCATGGTATCGAGAATCCCATTTTCGTCTGTCATGCATTTGACAAAGCCGAACGTAGGGCACTCAAATTCCTCGGTGTCGAGAACAGAGAGCATGACTACATTTGCACATGGCACTTGGCAAAGATGCTGCAAAACAGCTTCAGCAAACGTTCTGACAGGATCAAGGCAAAAGCCGTAACCTATGAATCAGACACAGAAGCGGCTCTAGAATCATCCACAATCAAAGCGAAAGCGGCCAGATCATTATCGTATGCCGGTCTCTGCAAAAGCCTCCTAGAGGTCGATATTGACACGGAACACAAAGAGGAGATGCGAAAGCTTTGCATCCTAAACCTCACCAGAGGCAATGAGCAACAGATCATGGATTACTGTGCTGATGACACGAAATACCTATTGCCACTATTGGAGATCCTCAGCAAACAATATTATGCGGCACTCAAAGGAAGCTTCTGCCCATTGCGCCCAGGACTGTTCGACAGCATCACTTTCGGCGACTGTTTTGATTACCTTGTGAAACAAGCAAGCAACATTAATCTGTTCGGCGAGATTGCTGACAAAGGGCTTCCGGTCGATATGAAACGAGTCGCAAAGGTTAAACGCAATGCCTTGAAGTACCGCGAGCAAATGAAAGCGGATTTCAATGCGAAATACCCAGAATCATTCATCACGAAAAAAGACGGGCTGCTGCATGAAAACACAGTCAAGACTCAAGCTTATTTGAGCGAACTGCTGAAAGCCAAAGGATTGTCAAATTCATACCCAAAATCCGACAAGACAGGCAAATGGTCAATGTCTTCAGACACGCTTAAGGACTACTTCAGGGATCAAGACAATTTCGGCGAGCATTACCGATTGCTAAACAAAATGACGCGATTGTTGAACGGCGTCTCAAAACAGTCCGACAGTCCGTTCAATTACATCGCGGATGACAAGCTCTGGTACGAATCATTGCAGCCTTATGGGACAATCACATCAAGATGCACGCCATCCACAAAACGGTTCGTGTTTGGTTGGCATAAGTCACTATACGGAATCATGAATCCTAAGCCGGGAAAATGGTTGGTCGAACTCGATTTTGGATCGGAAGAGACATTCGTTCAATGCTGCATCTGCCAAGATTCTGTTTACAACGACATCTATAACTCCAAGGACATCTATCTGGCATTCGCAAATAAAATGCGATTAATTCCCGATGAGGACTGGAACAACCTACCTAAAGGCGAACTCAAGGAAAAGTATAGTGATGTCCGCAAACGGATCAAATCATTGGTCTTAGGATTGAGCTACGGCATGGGTGCTGAAAAACTCGCAAAGCGATTAGGATTGTCTCAGCAGCTTGCCGAAGGTTATTGCGAAATGTTCAGCAAGATCCTTCACAGATCCACGCAGTACAAATCACGGCTTGGTGATTTAGCCAACCATCGCAGGGCATTCTCGCTACCTGACGGCTTTATCTGCGCAACGGCTAAAGGTAATAATAACACCACAACGGTAGGTAATTGGCCGTTCCAGAGTGCTGGTGGAAGCATCCTACGGGTATTAGTACGGGAACTCGACAAACGGATTCAAGCTGGTCTCAAAGCGAATGTCTTGGCTACTATCCATGATGCAATCTTCTTCGAGGTAGATGAAGGCGATATGGGCACGATCAACACAGTCGCGGAGATAATGAGAACAACTGCGAACAAAGTCCTACATGCACCGAAAGGATGGTCGATGAAAGTCGGTGAAGCTGATGTTATCAAACACGGCGACATTTGGTGTACAGACAATCAAACATTCGTGGAGCAATTTAAAGCACTTCTCAACTATCAATCTAAATAAAAATAAAGGGCCTCATTGAGGCCCTTTATTTTATTATGTATTACTGTTGCGGGTTAAATTTAACCCGCCCAGTCAACTTCAAATGAATGCTTGCCGAAGATTACCTTGAGAACAGCAGCCCCTCCAGCAGGTCCATTTGTGGTGACGATTGAGACTTTGCAGGGACGCTTCCAATATGTTTGAAACAATCGGGTTACGCCTCTCCCACAGGAGATATTCAGTTGTTGCATCAAGTCCCAAATCACATCCGAATTATCTAGGGTTTTAAATACAGTCCACAGATCGGAATCAATCGGATTTCCCGAATACATAGACATAAATTGCTGTAAGGTTGTACATTTTAAGGCACAGTACGGATTCATATAAACTCCTTTGTTGTTATAAACGGTCCATCCGTTTATTTATGATTCGATTTATAAACTGCATTTACAGAACTGTGAACTAAAAATTAGCCGTTAGATCACATTTTCTGAATTTTCTGCACGAAAACTACTCAACTTCGTAGTATCCGTTGTCGATGCACCATTTCTTAAATGAATCCTCATCAATAATATCTGTCATGTACTCATTCACGTCGTAGATGCTCTCGAGATTCCCATAGCCGTCATAACGGAACCAATCTCGATTCGGATTAAATGGGCCTCCATCGCGATCACCTCCGAAAAATACTCTTTTAACGGCTTCGTAAGCGTCTATTTCAAAATCATTGAAGTCATCCATGGAGAACGGTTCATTGTCAGGATCGCAGTCCATTAAGTATTCACAGCCGAAATCTTCGACCATTTGAGTGAAATCCCATTCGACGATTTCAATTTCAGTATCATGTTCTGTATCGCACATTGTCTTCACTCCTTATCGTTACTTCTTGTTGCTCAAAAATGTTAACCTTTCTGCCTCAATGGCAACTCTTCGGTCGATGCTCGTAAGTTTACCTTCAACGCAGCATAAATCACCTCTACGAATATGTTTGTAAGCTGCGATAGCTTGTTTCCCTTTAACGACGATCTCGAAGTCAACAGTTGATGATTCTCCGTTAAATTCGCGAGAACTGGCAATTGTGAATCGCGCAATGCTGTCAGAGGAATCCTCTTGAAGTTGGATCGCAGTGATCACACGCCCGATAATGATGGTTTTGTTCATTTCCATTTTAAGTACTTCTTTTGTGGTTGGTGCCACTAGCCTAACAGCTAGTGGCGAGGTTTATTTAGGAAAAGATGATTGTTTGAACTCGATCTTTGTTGTCGGTGAATGACAGATAATAATTGATTTGACCATTACGGTGCAGACGTTGGGCGAAGAGCTCTCGGATGCAGGTGGATTTAGCTCGTTTCATCCCTCTGATCTCATGAATTCGGCTCATAAATTTGTTTATGAGTGATTCGGGAATCTTGCTTATATCGATGTTTCTGCGTGATCCATTCAGAGAATCTCTGCGGTAGGTATATCTTGCAGATTTGATTGCTATGTACTGTTCGTATTCCTCAAGCGAATCCGTATAGAATTTGCCGCGTTCAATCTCGTAGAATGTTTTTGAATAAACCTCGGTACCTTTTGACGGCCAACATGTATGGTCCATAGATTCATAAATTCTAACGCTGATGCATTTCAGTGTGGTGTATTCATGCGAAATGCTGCGGCTATCACCTAATAACCAGATTCTGATTTGCTCATTTTTGTTAGCGGGATTTATCAGGGCAATGTAGTTGTCTACATTAGAATATGAACTGCTTTCGCCCAATTTGATGATGTATCCTTTAGCGAGATATTCAGAAACGATATTGGAATATTGCTGCATCATCTGGTTTGTTGTGAATGTACTCATGATTAACTCCTTTAGGTTGTGTTTAATAAACGGTCCATCCGTTTATTTATGATTTGATTTATAAACTACATTTGCAGAACTGTGAACAAGAAAATTCTAGTCCATGTCACATTTTCTGAATTTTCTTCGATTGATCTGCAAGGTGTGCGAAAGATAAAGTCATGGGAACTGCATCTATGACTTAAGAAATTTCTTTAAGCATTTGGAAATCTATCTTAAACGGATCTTCAATTTATGATCGGATTTCATCATTCAAAAATCATTAAGATCTAATCTGATTTCTTTGCGGACCTAAAGGTCATTCAATGCGGATATACTATTTTATATTTGTAAACATGGTTACATCAGTTAACCGTGATTTGTATATAAGCATATTAATGGGTTGGCTCACAATCATCCATAATATATTATAATATTATATAGCCAATCTGATGATAGTGTTCATGTTTTGGTACAAAATCTAGTTCAATTTTGCAGAAAACTGTATTAAATTCACCGCAACAAACCGATTGCGGAATTTTCTTCAATCGGTCTTGCAACAACCCAAGGTGAATTTAGCATGGATCAAAAACAATTACACGAACATTTACCGGATAATCTTTTTGAGGCTCTCAGCCAATCCATGAATGCCTCTGAAGACCCTATCCAAGGGCTCATGAGTAAAACACTGAGCCTTATGGCAGACGCTGAATTTGAACGATTTATTGGTGCTAAACGGAGTGAGAGAACCGAAACAAGGACAAACTACAGGCACGGTTACCGAACAAGGCGATTTGACACGACCTGCGGTACATTGATGATAAAGGTTCCGCACCCACGTAAAGGAGGATTCACACCATCCTTTCTAGAACGTTATCAGAGATATGAAAAGAGCCTCAAACGGGTAATTACTGATGCCTATGTAAACGGTGTGTCTATGGGCAAAATGAGGCATCTAGCGACAACAATGGGGATCACGCATATCTCCAAAGGTCAAATCAGCGCAATCGTTTCGGAGATCAACGATTACACAGAGGCTTTTAGGAAACGGTCTCTAAAGGGTTTGGATTATCCCATTTTATACGTGGATGCGATATTTGAGAAAATCCGATCAAACGGAAAGGCAATCCTAATGGCAATACTGATTGTCGCTGGTTCTGATGGTTGTGGCAAACGTGATATTATTGCTATTGAGGCTTATCCAGATGAATCAAAAGAGAGTTACTTAGGGTTATTCAATTCGCTTAAACAGAGAGGCTTAGAGGATCCCAGATTGATTGTCTCGGACGGTGCCGCAGGCATGACAACGGCAATGGCTGAAGTTCTGCCAAATACCTGTTGGCAAATGTGCAAGGTACACTTGGTCAGAAAAGTGCTAAAGAACGCCAGAAAAGAGGATCGCCAAACCATGGCTGATGAGCTGAAAGAAATATGGCACACATCGGATAAGAAAGTGGCTCGCAAACGGGCTCGAAAAATCCTCAAGAAATATGCTGACAAATACCCAAAGGCAATGGGATCGTTGAAATACAGCCTTGAAGCCACATTGACCTACTGCGACTTCCGCGAATACAACCCCAGAAAAATCTCAACCTCAAACATGCTCGAGCGATTGAACAGGGAATTCCGAAGGCGTTCCAATACAATCGGTATTTTCCCGAACACTCAAGCTTGTTTGAGACTATTTACAAAATATGCTATGAACTATTTGGAGTCCTGGGGAAAGGGCTTTCACGACAGAGCTTCTGTACTAAATCGTGAACACTATCATCCGATTTTATAATAATTAAAATTATATTAAGTTATATATATAATTTAATAATGCTAATTCTCAATAATTGAATCTGCCGTAGGACAGACCTCAAGATAACCTTTGCCAGAATAAGGATCCCACTGAATTACGTTATGGAAAATTTGACAAGTAGTCATGTTGTCCATAGAGGCCTCATACGCAGTAGGTAAATACCTTCGCCAACCAGAACATCCTTCCGTCATGTCCCATAAGTCTTTCAAATCTTTTACATAAGATTTAGCAAAAGCATCCATGTATGAACTTTGCCTAACGATAGTATCCTTAAGCTCAGTGTTTGTTTTTATTCTTGTCGTTAATTGTTTAATATTATTCTGTAACTCAACCATTTGTTCAGACTGTGTTACAGCACGATCTTTCGAACACGTAGCTGCCCATTTATGAGCTGACTTATTGTATAAATCATTATATTTCTTTTGCTCTGATGTTTCGACATCTTCATACCAAATATTATAATGGCATGTCTTGCCCCAGCAATCAGTTTTCTCTTTGCGCTCGACTTGTTTGTAGCGTGCATTGCTGCCTGTATAATCGCCATGTTTAGCAAAGAATTTCGCTTCAAGATCATCTATGCAAGAATTATATTCAGCATTAATTGCGGATCTTTCATCATAATCTTTAGTGACATTAGCTAAAGCTGTTTGGTCGGCTTCAATGTCGGCAGCTCCAAATTTTTTCCTTGCATCAACATATGATCTTATAGATTGAACTACCCCGCTTGTGCTAAAGTTCCCCAATGTATTCTTTTTGTCTGTGGCTCGGGACTCGCATTGATTCACTCGAATGTATTCCGCATGTTCAGCATCAGCACGTTCTTGAGCTGCTTTTATTTCAGCTGCTCGACGTTCCTGTTCGGCTTTATTCGCAGCTTCTCGACCTGCTGATACGGCAATTCCGAATGGGTCAAAGGCAAATGCTGTCGAAGGACATAGATCCATTACGACCAATGTCAGGAACACCGGTATGACGCATGATACAAATTGATTCATAACTCGCATAAAACCTCCAGTAACCGTTAGGCAACCGTGGGATAGTTCCACGAAGCCTCTTTATATTATCTCTAGCACATTACAACAACAGCTGCAAGTGAATTTACCATCAGTCTACCGTAATGTCTCTTAGAGGATGATCTAACGTAGCCGTTAGGAACCTTGCGGTCATTGTCGGAATCTTTCGATTCTTGTCGGAATATTTCGATTCTTGGTTCCTTTCGGGGCTGCTGAAAATGTAATAGTGTCCGAAGCCCAACCCTTAAAGAAAATTTGCCCCGAGATTTGTAATTTGCCTCATGGGTTAAACCGAAAAGGTCAAGATACCCAGTGTAACCTGCTGTAACTTTTTTGTAACTTTTTTGGTTTTCTTATTTGTTTAATAAAATCAATAATTTAAGGCAACTGTAACCTTGTAACCGTTGTAACCTCTTATTTAGAAAATTTTAAGAATATTTTTT
>CALBNV010000099.1 GCA_937896895.1 uncultured Bacteroidales bacterium
AACCGTTTCCTTTCATTTTTTTCGCCATCCTTTAAACTAATTTTGCTATCTTTGCGGCAAAATTTTCTGTATGAAAAAAATATCATTCTTACTTCTGTTCATGCTTGCGTCGTGTATGATGTCCGCACAGGTGAACAACTCGCGTCTCAACGTCAAGTATCTGAAACTCATTGAAAATGACACCGAAGCGTCGCGGGCGAGGAAGACCGACGGCAACGGCGACAAGTGCGCCCTGGTCAAAATCCAGACTCCGAACATGGGCGAGGCCGACCGTGACAAACTCGAGTTCTCGGCCGACATGGGCACTTTCACTTACCCTGAGAAAGCCACCGGCGAAGTGAAACTTTTCCTCACAGAAGGCTGCAAGACCCTGATAATCCTGCATCCTGAATACGGGAAGCTGATTTATCCCATGCCGGTAAGCGTGCAGGGCTTCAAGACATACGAGATGGTGCTTGAAGTAAAGAAAGATGGCTCAGGCTCTGCCATCGTGATAAGCAGCAACTATGTATTGATAAAGGCGACCCCTTCCGACGCGCTCATCAGCATCGACGGGAACTTCTACCCCGACGGGAGCGCGTATATCTCCGTCGATGAGCCTCACGATCTCGTGGTGAGCCGCTCACTCTATCATGACTATGAGAAGACGATTTACGCAAGCTCGAAAGAGACAATGACTTACGAGGCGAAACTCGCCCCTGCCTTCGGTTGGCTGCTCATCGACTCCTCGCCGGAGAGCGGCGCGACAATCCTGGTGAACGGGGTGAGGAAAGGCGTCACGCCATACAGGAGCGACACGCTGGCGAGCGGCGAGTATGAGGTGACCCTGATGAGGGAGATGTACGAGAACGTCACAAAGACCGTCCGCGTCGTTGACAACAACGTGTCGGAGATTTCCATCCCGATGAAACCGAACTTCGCCAATGTGACAATCTCGACTGACGTTGAATCAGACATTTATGTTGACGGCAAGCTGAATGCCAGAGGCTCGTGGACGGGCCGTCTGCTGCAAGGGTCGCACAAGGTGGAGGCGAGGAAGGCGTCGCACCGCACGACAGCCATGGCGCTTGAAATCACAGCGGGGAAAGACGAGAACGTGAAACTCGACGCCCCGATGCCTATATACGGCGCGATAAACGTGACATCGTCGCCTGTCGAAGCCACGGTCTATCTCGACGGGACGGAGATAGGAAAGACGCCTTTCGTGAACAACAAGGTGCTCATCGGCAGCCACGAGCTGAGGATTGTGAAGCAGGGCTGTGCACCGTTTGTGAAGACAATCACCGTCGAGGAAGGCAAGATGACGGATGTCAGCGAGAGACTGCAGACCGGCCGCGAGATAAGCATCTCAACCGACCGGCAGGGCGACCAGCTGTACGCTGACGGCAACTACCTCGGCGCAAGCCCGCTGACCGCCACACTCTCATTCGGCACGCACACCATAAAGGCAGTGAGAGACTCGAAAGCCGTTGAGAAGACCATAACCGTTTCGCAGACCGGCGGCGACAACGCGGTGAGATTGGCGTTCTTTGAGAACAAGACCTTCACGGTTAACGGCGTGACGTTCGAGATGGTTGCTGTAAAGGGCGGCACGTTCACGATGGGCGCGACCTCTGAGCAGAGGAGAAACGCATACGACGACGAGATGCCTACCCACAGCGTGACCCTGAGTGACTACTACATAGGCAAGTTTGAGGTGACGCAGGAGCTTTGGGAGGCTGTTATGGGGAGCAACCCGAGTTCTTTCAAAGGAAACAAACTTCCTGTGGAGTGTGTGAGTTGGGACGACTGTCAGGAGTTCATCACCAAACTGAACGGTCTGACGGGGAGGACGTTCCGCCTTCCCACTGAGGCGGAATGGGAGTACGCTGCGAGAGGCGGAAACAAGAGCCGTGGTTACAAGTACAGCGGCAGCAACAGCATAAGCGATGTGGCTTGGTACGATGATAACAGCGGCTCCAAAACTCACATAGTAGGCACGAAATCGCCGAACGAGCTGGGCATCTACGACATGAGCGGCAACGTCTGGGAGTGGTGTCAGGACTGGTACGGGAACTACGGGAGCGGTTCACAGACGAACCCTCAGGGGCCGTCGTCCGGCTCTCTCCGCGTGTACCGTGGTGGCGGTTGGGACTACGGCGCGCAGAACTGTCGCGTGTCTTTTCGCCTCGACAGCACGCCAGGCGACCGTGACTACTACCTCGGCTTTCGCCTCGTGGTCTCCCAGTAAACAGTCGGCTAATCCGTCCATCTTGTAAGCTGCGGAGCCGGGGCGGTTTCCGCGGCGGAGTCGCCGAGGGCGGCAAGGGACGCAGCCGCACAGGGCGACGGAGCATGCGGGAACCGCGGGGAAATTTCGTCGTTGTCTGGTGGTAGAGACGGGGCACGCCCCGTCTGTACGCTCTGTTAACAAGAGGTTGCTCCACTCGCTACGCTCGGTCGCAATGACGTTGGCGTTGTAAATAATTGATATTAAGTTGGTTGCGGCTTCGCCGCAACCAAATCAATAATTTTATTTCCCCTAATTGAAGGCGTCATTGCGAGCGACCGCAGGAAGTCGAACAATCTCTGTTTTGTCTTTCCAATTGGCATCGTCATAGTGAGCGCCCGCCCGCAGGCGGGCTATCAAGCCGTTGTCCGGGCAGCCACACCGCAGCACGACAATTTTTTTTCGGGTTTGAGATAGGTGTTTTGAGACGGACATTCTTGAGACGAACATCTGTCATGAAGTGTGAAGTCGCAAAATTTTTTGCAAAAAACAAAAATTATGTAAAACATAAAATTTAATTTTCATTTTTGCATAAATTTTTATCACGATAAAGCGAACTGTGATACGAGCTTGGCATCAGCTTTACCAGGAGTGGATGACTGTCGTCAGGCGGAAACTCATTTGCTAAAAATGCCGACGTCGGAATTGGTCATCTTCATGTTGTGTATGGTGGTGACACTGATATTCAAACCTCAAATGGAGACTATATCTCTTGGAAGAGTCTATAACAAAGATGGTGTGTCTTGGAGTAGAGACGGAACAACCCCGTCTCTACGTCGCCAAACCTACATTGACAAAAATTCATGTCATTCGTGGTGACAAAATAAAAATTTCCTTATCTTTGCGGCCTTGAATATAAATGTGTTATATGAACCGTTTTTTAACTCTTATTTCGATTTTCATATTGCTGCATTCGTCAGCATTCGCGCAGAATTTCCGTGAGAACCGCAAGAAGGCCGACGGCATCAAGGCCAACGCCGAATATTACTGGGGCGAGAGCGAAAACTGCAAGAACCAGCGCAAGGCCGACGAGGACGCCATCGAGAAACTCCTCGAAAACATCTCGAAGGACAGGTCACTCCAGACCGTCTATTTCCAAGACTCCGACGACGAGGAGGAGCAACGCGCACGCGTGTTCCACACCTTCGCCGAGGTGCTGAAGAAAAGCTCGTACGACCTCGTGCTCGACAACACGGACGGCACGGCCAAGAGTTTCAGGTACATCAAGAAGAGCGACTTCGCGAACATCTGCAAGCAGAGGGAGCTGCGCATCAACGACTACATCGTGCAGGGGATGGCGGCGGAGGACCAGCTGCGCTGCGGCGAGGCGCTGCGTTACTACTACTGGGGGCTGATGCTCTGCCACTCGCACCCCAACGGCGAGAACCTGCTGTTCAAGGACCCCGACACCGACTACGACACCCCGACCTACAGATGGCTGCTGCGCCGGACAGAGACGCTGCTGTCGGACATCACCGTGGTGCCGCGACGGCAGGACAAGGCCGGCGACAAAGAGTTCATATTCGGAGTCAACGTCCTCGGCAACAGCGTCAACGGCCTCGACTTCGAATACAACGACGGCAACGGCACCGCCATCACCTCCGTCAGCAGCGGCATCTGCCACATAAAACTCGTTGACCACGACATGAGCAGCGTCGTCCTCGTCATCAACCTCGAAAACCGCGACGCCGCCAAGTTCTTCGACCCGGAAGTCTATTCCATAATGAACGACCTCGACGAACAAATCGACTTTCCGTCGGCAAGAAAAACAGTCGATATCGACAAGGCGAAGAAAGTGAAGAACATTGACGAGATGAGGAACTACGCAGCCGAGTTCAGGGCGTCGATGCAGAAAACCGAGGCCTTCGTGGAGTCGGTGCAGACACCCGAACAGAAATACACGAGCATGATGAAGACCATCGAGAAAGCCATCTACCAGCGCAACAGCGAGATGGCGCGGCAACTGTTCACCCCCGACGGCTTCACCATGTTCCAGAGCATGCTCGACTCCGGGAGAGGCGAGATCATCGGCACGCCGAGCTATAAGTTCTTGGATTTCAAAGACGAAGTGATATGCCGCTCCATCCCGATGAGGTTCGACTTCAACAACCGCGTGAACTTCATCCGCGACGTCGTGTTCAGAATCGACCCCAAGGCGATGCTCGTGGAGTCGTTGGCGTTCAGGCTCACCGACATCGCCGAGAGCCAGATACTCTCGAAAGACAAATGGTCCAACGACGCGAGGCTCACGCTCCTCGACTTCCTCGAAGACTACCAGACGGCCTACGCGCTGAAACGACGCGAATACCTCAACCAGATATTCTCCGAAAACGCCCTCATCATCGTCGGCTCAGTGCTAAAAGAGACGAAGAAATCAGACAACATACAGATGAGAGAGGAAGTGAAGATAAAATACGACACCCTGTCGAAAGGACAGTACATCACAAACCTCAACCGCATCTTCAACAACAACGAGTTCGTGAACCTGACTTTCACCAACACCGACTTCAACACCGTCAACAGCATCAACGACGTGATCGGCGTGCAGGTGAAACAGGAATATCTGTCGAGCACCTACGGCGACACCGGCTACCTCTTCCTCATGGTTGACCTCCGAGGCGAGAAACCCGTCATCCACGTCAGGACATGGCAGCCAAAAGAGACACCCGTCAATGAAAAAATTGACGCGAACTCCTTTATGTTTGATTAAAGTAGAAAGTTTATAAAGTTAAAAGATTAAAGAGTAAAGTTAAAAGAAGTTTACACACTATGAAACACATTAAAAACACATTCATCACATTGCTTTGCATCACGTTTTTGAGCATCACATCGTTGGCGCAGAACACGTCGCCGGTGTATGTCGTTGAGTTCAACAAGATACAGAACGGCATCATGGACGAAGGGAAGCTCCAAAAGAACCAACTCGAAGATTACGACAACAACCCGGTCTGTCTGGTCAAGGTGAAGGCGCAGGGCTTCGACGAGGCGACGTTGCAGAAGATTGTCTTCGTGCCGCACAACGTCATGATAATGCACAAGGCCTATGAGAACGGCGAATACCGCCTTTACGTCTCGTCGAAGAAACCGGGTTCCATCCTGATGAAATACCAGGGTGAATGCGAGTTCAAGCTGCCTTACAACCTCGAGCCGAAGAAGATTTACGAGCTGGTGCTTGGTCTGGAGACGGCGACGCTGGTGATAAAGACCTCTCCGTCGGACGCGGCGATCTACATCGATGACGAGAGGGCGGGGACGGGCTATGCGAGCAAGGCGGTCTCGATAGGCGCGGAGCACCGCTACAAGGTCGAGAGCAAATATTATTACCCGAAAGAAGATGTCGTCTTGTTCGATGAAAATGAGAAAAAAGAACTCGTTGTAAATCTCGAACCTGCCTTTGGTTTCGTGACGGTGAAGACGACGCCTTCGGGCGCTGATGTCTATGTGGATGACAAACTTGCCGGCAGGACGCCGTACCTTTCGGAGATTATCGGTCTTGGTATGCATAAGATTACCGTGAACAAGGATGGGTACGAGACGGATGTCAAACGCGTGAACATCAATTTGAACGAAGAGCAAACCATTGAGTTTGAATTAGTTGAGGGTGAGTCGTCGATGCCGGTGCAGCAGGGAAGTGGTCTGGCGGTAGTCGCCGCAGATAAAGAACACGATGACGCCGGTGACAAGCTGCCGGAAAAGACAGAAACCCAGAAGGTTTATACAAAGGAAGACATTGAAGATAACAATATTATCATCGGAGAAATCACAAAGGAAGGCGACAAATACGTGATTGAATACAGTCTGGATGAAAGAGCCTCTGCAATAGGACTCTTCTATTCGGAAGACAACGGCACGACCTGGAAACAGGCAAAATACATTGAAGGCGACTTCTATAACGTGTGGCCCTCGGAGAAAAGACAAATTGCATGGGACTTCTCAAAAGAGACTGACCTCGGCACGACACCGGCATTCAAATTGAAGATAATGCAAAAAGAAAGCATCGACAAAGCCTACAGGAAAAACCTTGAAAAAAGGGGTTTTGCTGAAAAAAACTCAACCGCTTACTACTACGACAATGGCAAATTGCTCAGAAAATTCTATGGAGGATGGTTCGTACAGCCGGAGATAGGCATGGGATATTGTAACTACTATCAATATAACTTCTACGACAGTCCTCATTGTGATAAAAGAGATGGTGGAATAATAACTGTAAACTGTCTTTTCGGCTATCAGATTGTCAGACCTTTTGGCATCGGACTGAAAATCGGTTATATGAGAGATCTCGACAATTTCGACGGTGAAGGGGGAAATAGTATGCCTGTCACTTTAAACATGAAAGGATTTTTAGGGAAAGGCAGAAACTCCATATATTACAACATCGGATTCGGCTATTTGGCAAATCTGAAAGGATATACTGAAGTAAAAGACGAGCAGTCTCATAATTATTATAATAATTCTCTCATATCATGTTGCATATCATATCGCAACATAATCTTTGAAACAGAAAGATCCGGGTTGCTGTTGTCGGCTGAAATCGGTTTAGCCATCAGGAATTTCAACATAGGCATAGAATACAATTTTACAAAAATACATTACAGTGTGAGATATGACTGTTATAAACAAGAAGGAAATGGTGAAGAAGTTTTTGTCAGACACGTTTCGGATTCAGAAAAAGAAATTGACCATGTATTCTTGTTGAAACTCGGATACAACATTCCGTTGAAGAAGAAATAGAATTTGGCAGTGTTTGGAATTTGAGACGCACAGTGGTGCGTCTCTACGGCTTGTCTTCCGAGAGTTTGTCAAACCAAGGTCATCAAGGTTGTAGAGACGCGTTGCAATGTGTCTCCACTGCGAAAAAACGTGTTATTCGTGTCGGCTCTTCGTGGAAAAATCACGAGAAATCTTTCTCTTCCAGCTTTGTGAACACCTTCTTGTGTTCAAGGTAATGCTTGAACACTATGTTTTTCTGATAAACCTGTGATACTTTCGTGTGCTTGAGGGCTTTCCTTTTCTTTATCAGTATTGGAAGTTGTCTGTAGAAACTGAGATGTGCCCTTGTCACCGCCCAGAGGTCGGCGAAGCTGCCGCCGGCGAGAAATTTCAGTCCGGCGATCCAGTCGAGGCCGATTCTGTATGTGATTATCGGGAAAGTCTTGTAGTCGGGGAGGTTCTTAATGAGCAGCGAGAGGTTGTTGCGGAAGTTCAGGTATGTCTTTCTTGCTGACGACTTCGGCAGTGTGCCGCCGCCGATGTGATATACCTTGGAGCCGGGGCAGTACATGATTTTGTAGCCGTTGTTTTTCATGCGCCAGCAGAAGTCGATCTCTTCCATGTGTGCGAAGAAACTGTCGTCCAAGCCGCCGAACCTGTGAAACAGCTCGGCTCTGACGAACATGCACGCGCCTGTCGCCCAGAACACCTCTTTCACGTCATCGTACTGTCCGTTGTCTTTCTCTAACTCCTGGAAAACCCTGCCTCGGCAGAACGGATAGCCGTATTTGTCGATGTATCCGCCGCCGGCCCCTGCGTATTCGAACTTGTCTCTGTCGGAGTAGGAGAGGAGTTTCGGCTGGCACGCGGCGATGCTCTCATCGCTGTCCATCAGCTCTATTATCGGCTCGATCCAGTGCGGAGTCACCTCTATGTCGGAGTTTAGAAGACAGTAATAGTCGGCTTCAATTTGGCGTAACGCGATATTGTATCCGGTGGAGAATCCTCCGTTGCTGTCGTTGATAATCAGTCTGATGTCGGGGAAGTTCTTGCGCATGAACTCCACGGAGTCGTCGGTGGAGGCGTTGTCGGCGACGATGACATCAGCCACGCCGGAGCTGTTCTTGATGACGTTCGGAAGGAACCTCTCCAAGAACTTGCGCCCGTTGTAGTTCAATATCACCACTGCCGTTTTTTTCATGCTGCAAAAATAGAGTTTTTTCCTTTATGGAAACATTGTTTTTTCAAAATCATAACAAATCATGCGCTCACAATTCCCAAACATCTGATAACCTGAGTCTGTTAAATTTCTAAATCACCTAAATGCGATTTGGGACCGGCTCGCGCCAAGCCCCAAATCAAAACAAAGTATGTGTGGTATGGTATGTTTAAAAATTACTCGATTTTATTTTGTTTATCTCGGATTGTTGTAGTAGTCAAGAGCTTTGTCGCCATACGAATCCGGCTCGACATGCTGGTCAACATTGTAGTCGTAGTAAGTGTCGTATGTTCTGTGATAAATTTCGTTGGTCCACCTTGGGTTGTTGAGTTCTCCCACCGCGTTGGAGTGTATGAGTATGAAGTTGTTGGTCACGATGTCTGGTGCCATGAAGACGAACTTCTTGTTGCGTTGTGAGCCGAGTGTGTAGTAATGCCATATCTCGTATGGGAACGCGCCAGGTTCGTTGTAGCTTTGCACGATTCTGTCTGGGGTGCCGTATTTAAGGAACACCACGCCTCTGTCGCTCAGGCAGCCGGGCAGGTTGAGGCCAGAGAATGATGCGTTGCATCTCAACACCTGCGAGTAGTACTTCCTCCATTCATTTTCAGGTTCAAGAGAGCTGCGGCTCGACCAGAACGTGTAGAAAAACTGCTGCATGGTTCTGAGGTCATCTGTCTTGAGAAGCTCTTCGGCGTATGCTCTTTCTACTTCTGTGGAGATGGCATAGCAGCTCTTGATGTATTTGCGGATGCTGTCGATGCTGGTGATGTTACCGCTGAACACATGTTCAACATTTATCGACGCAAGCACCGCATTGTCAACATGGTAGTTCTGGTTGCTTCTCTGGAAGAAGAAACGGTTGAACCCGATGATTTCGTTGTTTCTGTCGCGTGCTTCAAGCACGAGGTAATAGTTGCCTGTCGGAAGACTGCTGATGTCCATCGAGCCGAGAATCACTTCGGTGTCTTTGACATTCATCCTTTTCGACACGAAAAAGTTGGTGAGTTTCGTGCCGTTCTCGAAAGTGCTGATGTATGTGTTGAGAAGGTATTTCTCATCGGCACCGAGTTGTTTTCTGGTGTTGTAAATCTCGCAGTAATATGTGAGTTTGCCGACTGTCTCAGGATAATAGGGGATCATCATCGGGATGAGGTCGTAGCCGTTCTTCGTGCATTCTGATTCGGTTGCGGCCTTGCTGTAGCTTTCAAGTCCTATGATGCTTGAGAAGCAGAGTTTTTCCGGAAAATCAACCGTGATGTCGCTTGTGACCTTGAACGGTCTGCCTGTCATGTCGTTTTTGTCTTCGAGGGTAAGCTCGATGCTGTAGGTGCCGTTTGGCAACTGATAACGTTGCATGTCCATGAAATATCCGCCCATAGTTGCGGTGTCATCGACAGCCGGACTGTTGAGCGTGTATTTGCCGTAGTTCTTGATTGACTCGCCTTGTTTGAAAAGTACTGTGACATCGACTGTGGCGTTGAATTTGCCGTCGGTGTTTTTAATGTATGTGAGGCTTTTTGTCTCAAAGGTGATGTATGTCTCGACGTATGGTGTCGCCTTGTCTCCCGGGACGTTGAAGGTGCTGTATGAAATGTATGAGTTGAGGGTCTTTCCCGTCTGGGCTTTCATCGCGAAACTTGCGAGTGCGACCATGCAAAGTAACATCAGTTTTTTCATCATTCAAATTTTTGTTGTTTCGGCTGCAAAAGTACGTCGCAACAAAAATTTTGTCAAGTGTTTTGCCACTGTATTTTATTGAAATATATGGAAGAAATCCTTGTAAATTATTGATATAAAGTAGTTTGTATGTCTGAAAAATCAGTAGTTGATGGAACGTAGATAATTTGGTAAAAAGTGTTCGATGGCTTCATCGGTACCGAAAACCGACTTGATGTGGTTGCTTCTTTTGTTTGTGGAGCTATACGTGAGTTGCAGAAGCACGGCTGTTTCCAGGCTTGAAAACCCCATGATAGCGAGGATGATATAACGGATGTCGTTAGGTGTGAGACCGGGATGAAGTCCGATGATGGTGTGGATGAGGTTCGGGAAGCATTCGTTGAATTTGGCGGTGAGTGTCACGATTTTCGCTTTCGACAGTGCGAGACGCGGGTAGTCGCCGACAGTCTTGGTCATGATAGTCTTGCCTTCGAGCGAGTTTTTTATCTCTTTGAAAATCTTTGTCTCGGCAAAGACTTTGAAGTCATCGTCAAAGGAACGCGCTGTTGCCGCCGGCTGCTGCGTGACCTCAAGTTTGTGAGTTATCTCACTGATTATCTTTTCTTTATCATCAATGATTTTTACTTTGTCTTCAATGACTTTATGGCTTTCGAGGTTCTTTTTCCTTAAAATCAGATAGGCGACGGCGACACATATTAATATTAGCAATGTGACGGCAAGCACGACCCATTGTATGTTTGAAAGCAGGGCTGTCTCATCCTGTTTCTTGTTAATGTTTTCTTCGGTGAACTTGTCGTAAAGCGTTTCGAGTTCAAGTCTTAACGGTGTCAGTCGTGCTTCCGATGATGTGGCTTTCGCCTGAAATTGGGCGTATATAAACTCGTTGTTGCGGTCACCGAGGTTGAAATACACGTCAGCGAGCATCTCCGCCACTGTCAGTTTCATGTTTTGAGTGCCGTTGTCGAAACAGAATTTAAGGTGCGGCAGTGCTTCTTTGAAATTATTGGTGGTGTAAAAATGATAAGCTGTAAAATAATGGTATTCAATGCTTTGTAAGGATTTTTGCGATATTATTCCATATATTGAATCAGCTGTTTTGTAGTCGGATATGTCGTAAAGTGCAATGCCTTTCCTGATGAGAATGTCGTTGATTTGTGTTTCTGTGAGGTTCTTGCGTCCCTCGGCGGTCTCGTAGTTGAGCAGCGCGATGTTTGATATGTGGCTTGTTTGGTACAGGTCGCCTGTTTTCAGCAGCACGTCGATTACTTCGTGCTGACGGCTTGCGTTCTCGAATTGTGTGAGTGAGTTGTTGTAGAAAAACGATGCTGCTTTCACGCTGTTGGCTTTGCTGTAAAGGTCGCCGATGCTTTCGTATATCTGTCCGAGGCAGTGGAAGTCATCGTTGGTGGCGTCACCTTTTATCGAGATGGCTCGTTCTTCCGCTTCAAGTGCCTTGAAAAAGTCATTTGCTGCTGTCAGAAACTCGTGTTTCTCGGCGTTATTAAGACCTTTTTGGCAGTAGATTTCTGATTTTTTCTCAAAAAAAGCGTGATTTTGGGCGTATTTTGGAGTGCAACTGTCGGCAAAATGAGTTAAATTTTCGAGATATTCATCGTTTTTTGGAATGTTTTTATTAAAATTTTGCATGTCGTCAGGCATGGTGGGGCTGCTGCAATGTGAAAAGCCCAATGCGGTGATAAACAATGCGATGCAGATGATATGTGAAGATATTCTGTTCATTTTCGATGGCAAAGATAGTCATATTTTTTGAGAAAAGAAGGTGGTCAAGAAAAATTTTTCAAAAAAAAGTTGTGGCATTGAAAACTTTTGTATTTTTGCAGCGGAGATATGGCAGAGCGGTCGATCGCGGCGGTCTTGAAAACCGTTATACAGAAATGTATCGGGGGTTCGAATCCCTCTGTCTCCGCTGAGGAAAGCAACTCAAAGATGGGTTGCTTTCGTTCTGTAGAAGTAAAGCGTTGGAGAGATGCCGGAGTGGTCGATCGGGGCGGTCTCGAAAACCGTTGAACGCATTGCGTTCCAAGGGTTCGAATCCCTTTCTCTCCGCTTTCTTTTGATTTTTATGGTGTTAATAATTCCCCCTGGGTCTCGTGAAGGTCCGGGGTTTTTTGTGGTTCTCATCGACACCGCCAACATAAACGTGGAGACATTTGAGAATGTCGGGCCGCGTTCCGACACGACGGGCATGGCTGAGACAAAAATCAATCCAGATAACGAGATGGCGTGCTGTCTCACATTCTATTCCGAGGAAAGGGAACTGGTGTCGGATTCGGTGTTTGGGATGGTCTGAAAGAAGATGAAGACAGGATAACTTGCTGAAAATGTGTGCTTTGCAGGTTTTTATTTATTGTTTCATAAAAAAACATCAAACATGTTGGGTCATGGAAAATGTTTTGTAAATTTGCGGCGTCGTTCCATTTGGGATTTTGTTCAACGGACTTCGCGAAATTCAGAAGGGCGGCGCGGAAAAAGTAAAAATAGAAGTCGCCTACAGAATCAGATGTCACAAGAACGGCAATACAAATATTTCGCCTTCATATCCTATAATTCGAAAGATACGGAATGGGGAAAGAAGGTGCAACGAAAGTTAGAAGGCTACCGCATGCCGTCAACGCTCTGCAGCGAACACGGATGGAAACGCAAACCCCTCGAACCTGTATTCTTTGCCCCGACGGACATCCAACCCGGAGGATTGACTGCCGAATTGCAGGAACGGCTGAGGGCTTCGCGAAATCTCATCGTGATCTGTTCGCCAAATTCGGCAAAGTCGAAATGGGTTGGAGAGGAAATTGCGTATTTCCATTCTCTGGGAAGAACCGAAAACATACATTTCTTCATTGTCGATGGAGTGCCGCATAGTGGGAATGAAGATACAGAATGCTTCAATCCTGTTGTAGAGACCCTCGGTCTTCCGGAAATTCTCGGTGCCAACATTCATGAGAAAGTGAGTCCGTGGCCGTGGATTAACAAGGAACGCGCCTACGTGCAGCTCATCACGAAACTTCTCGGTGTCGAGTTCGACAGCATCTGGCAGCGACATAAGAGATTGCTGATAGAAAAATGTGCGGCATGGGTGATAGGTGTTTGCGCTTTCATTGCTTCCGTGCTGGGAGTATGGATAAATAATCAGCCGGTTGATGTAAGCGTCAGGCTCAATGAAATGTCGGTTCACAACGATAACCTGCCTCCGCTCAAAGATGCCGTAGTGAGTGTGAGCCTCGAAAACGAAACGAAGACCGACACTGTTCCATCTATTGAGGCCGCGGCGATGTTCGCCAATATTCCGCATAAGGCAATGGGAAAGGAAGCGCATGTCACAGTGGTGTGTGAAAATTGGCTGACAACGGATACAACCATCACCTTAACCAAAGATTTTACGCTGAACATCGCCCGCGATAATGAAGTCTTCGGATATGTGTATTTCACTTTATATGACAACCAGACCCGGCCCATGCCAAACACCAAGGTTTTTCTTGATGACATGGAAGGAACAACCGATGCGAATGGCAGAGTGGAATATCATGTGCCTGTCGAAAAACAAAAGACCGTGTATCGGGTGTCGTCTGGCATTCCATTGCAAGACACCTTGATAGATGCGCCTTGCAGTAATGCAGCCGCTGTTTTTGCTCAGTAGTTAATAATCAAACAATAGAACAATGAAATCATTCAACAAACACATCCTCACGGCAGCCTTGCTGCTGCTTCTTTCACCGGCCTTCGCGCAGGTGCAGAAAGGCTATGTACGCACCGTGGGCCGCCCCGACAACCGCGAGGGCGAGCGCATCTCCGGCATCACCATCCGTGTGTCCGGACTTCATAACGCATTCGTGAGCGGTGAGAACGGCACATTCGAATTCAACCTCGGCGGTGACAAAACCGAATATAGGTTCACCAACATTCTCGACAACAAGTTCCAGTACGAGCTTCAGGAGAAGGAGCTTCTCGGACGCAAGGAGCCTGTCTCTGCCACCGTGGAGAAGGAGATTGTGATGGTTTCGCTGAAGGAGAAGCAGGCCATCGAGAACAAGAAGCGCGAGCAGATCGAAAACCAGTACCAACTCGACCTGAAACGCCTTGAAGACCAGTTAGGACAGGAAAAGATAACGATAGAGAAGTACCGCGAGGAGCTGCAGACTTTGCAGGAGGCTTTCGATAAGCGCGACATGCTGATAACCGACCTGACCGAGCATTTCGCCGGCATCGACTATGCGAAGCTCAGCGATGAGCAGGCAAGGATAAGTGCCCTGCTTGAGGACGGCGACCTGCTTACCGCCGACTCGATACTCAACGCGAAGGGCGATGTGGCGAAGCGCGTGAAGGAGCTTCTGGCCTTCCGCGCGGAGAACACGGCACAGCAGGAAATCCTGAACAAGAAGATTGAGGACGAACGCGCCGGCACCGCCGACCTGATGCAGGACTGCGAATCGAAGTTCCTGATATTCGAGCAGCAGCACCAAAACGATTCTGCCGCCCGTTATCTCGAACTGTTGGTCTCGTTGGACACGGCGAATGTAGAGAACCTGAACCGCACAGGTAAGTTTATCAGTGAATACATGGCCCGATATGACAAAGCCCTCGAATACTTTGACCGAGCCTTAAGGAATGCCCAAAGGCAATATGGCGAAGAGCATCCCGATGTGGCTAAGAGTTATAACAATATCGGTGAGGTGTACGATAAACAAGGCGACTATGCCAAGGCTATGGAAAACTATTGCACCGCATACCAAATACGTCACTCGATATTGGGTGCCGACCATCCTAAGACTCAAGATGTCGCCAATAATATCGAAAAGACCTACGGAAAGCTGAAGGAGAACCCGACCGAGGATTCGGAGAAAGCCATTCGGCTGTACGAGCAGTGGAAAGAGCAATACGGCGGTGAGAAATAAATCGTTGTAAGACCATTATGGTGAACTAACTAATTATTAAGTGGCTATGAAAATGCTTTGGAACACTTCCTTCGCGCCGAAGAATCACACCAAGAACTTGTGCCCTTGGATGGTGTTACTTTTCCTCTGCATCAGTAAGATATAATTTTTAACAATATGAAAATAAAGAATTTTCCGAGGAAAGCCTTGTCATCGCGCAAAACATGCGTGCAACTGATTGGTTCAGTTTTTTGTTGCTGGAAACAACTTGTCGGATGGACGGTCTTTGGCATAACACTATTTGCAATATTGAAAGGACTGTGCCATGACGCATTTTGGATGAAGATTGCCGAACTGGTGTGTTTGTCTTCTCTCCTTGCAATAATTTATTGGGCGGTAAAAGCCCTTACTCCAGTGTATTGCCTCAGGAAGGAAGACCATAAGGTGACGTGGGCACAGATAATCCTGTTAGGAGCTATCGGTATATGGTTGATAGGTATTGTCCTTATTTTCAATATCAATAGCAACAGTGAGAGCTTTTTTGCATTCAGTATGATAGGCGTGGTTATGTCATACGTATTCCAAGATGCACTGAAAAGTGTTATGGCATTCTTCTATCTTCGAACAAATGACCTTATTCATATCGACGACTGGATAGAGGTGAAGAGTCATGGCATTGACGGGATACTGAAGTCGATAACATTGACCACCGTTGTCATAGAAAACTGGGATACGACGACATCTTCTTTCCCCACATACATACTTAAAGAGGGACACTTTCAGAACAACCAGCGTATGGTTGACGGAAAAACCCACGGTCGCATGATGATGATGAACTTCATCATTGATACAGGTTGGATACATACTTTGAAAGAAGAGGATGTGAAAAGTACCAAAGAAAAACTGGCAGAGGCAGGACAAACAGATTTTATCGGTATGGATGAAATAAAGGTTGGGGCTTTGAACATGGAGATATACCGCAAATATCTTTATCATTGGCTGATGCGTCAGCCGGTGGTGGCGCATGAACCTCGATTGATCGTCAGATGGTTGGAACAGACAAACGAAGGTATGCCGCTACAGTTATATATTTTCATAACAGAAACATCATTTGAATCGTTCGAATGGCAGCAATCACAGATTGTCGAACACACCGTCAAGTCGTTGGAATGGTTCGACCTGCAACTCTATCAGAGTCCGTCAGGCTATGATGCACGCAACAATAACATTTATCTGACTCAAAAAGAAGCAACACGCAGAAAGGAAAAACAGGTATGAAAGAAGATCTCTTTAAATATTTGAGTAGGAAGGATGGAACCCTCATCAGCGACGATGTGAAGAAATGCTGGTACGAAGCACGAGCATACGTGTTGCACAACCTGCCTGCATGGGAGGGCAAAGATGGTATCGGCAAAGATAGTGGCAGACATCTTGAATTCGTTATCGGAGGCACTTCTACTTTGATGCTTTCTGTAGTCAGGCAGATAGCGCTGTCGGCACACTACACGAACTTCAATGATGCAGACGGCAGCAATGCTACTGTCATCAATGTTCCGTGCAACAACAGCGATAAGGAAAAGGTCGAGGACTTGCTGAGGTCGGAGGAGTGTGTCGCCAACTTGTACGATTTGTGCAACGAGAACTTTGTTGATATAAACATAAAACTCGTCGATAATGACTTCGAGAACGAGGGGGCTATACGCATCACCGAAGATGATGTGAGGAGCTATATTGAAACACAGAATGACGACATATATTCAATAGACACGAGAAGGGCGCAATATGTGAACATGGTGTATAATATGGGGTGCGAAATCAACAACCTGCCGCCTGATGACCCGAACACCGCAGAGAGGTACAACATTGCGCTTGACGTGTTCTGTTATCAGCAGTCAGCAAAACAAAGGACAGCATGTTGGAATGATTGTGCCAAAGTGAATCCGGCAACAGGTGACGTAAACCAATTTGACATACGCAACAAACTGTCAAGTGTGTTTTGTGCCGACTGTTTCGACTCACGTATTCGCGGAATAAAAGGCTCTGTAGCCGACAATCTGGAGATTCTTTCCATGTGTGAACATTCTCGCTGGGTGATGGAAAAACTCATACTCGGCTTCGCACCATTCTCCAAGGAAGACATGTATAGGGACGAGGAACTCTTTGACAAAGAACGTCGGGAATTTCGGAAGAGACAGAAAAAGGCGTTTAAGCATATAGACTTGTGTTCGTATCACGACTTGAAGAGAATCAATCCTGAAGATATGAAATACGACTGTTTCCTCATGCTTGCCATCCCACATATTTTGTCAGAAGTGAAACTATGACGCTATCAAAATTTCAGACCAAATGTTGAAGTGTGTAATGGCCTCCGGAATACGGACGGCAAGTTAAACCAAAATAAGTAAAAGGTGAAGAGTCCTGATGCCAAAATAATTGCTATATTTATAAATTTTAATTGATTCTTGTTATGACAACCTACACTCCAAACCCAATCAACACCGACGACATAGAACTCGACGGCGAACTCCTCGAACTGACAGAGAAACTTGCGGAGAACGTTCACGAAATGTGGGCGTTCGGACGTATCAACGACGGATGGCGCTACAGCGAGAAACGCGATGACGCGGCAAAGACGCACCCGTGCCTTGTGCCTTACAGCCAACTGCCTGATTCCGAGAGGGAATACGACCGCAACACTGCGTTGTCAACGCTGAAACTCATTGTCAAACTCGGATATAAAGTGGAGAAATGATGGACTTACCGCTGAAAAGATATTTCGACAAAAGTCTGTCGTCATGGCGGAAACAACGGCGTCAATACGATGTACATCAAGCCGGCCGGTGAAGGGCGGCACGTTCACCATGGGCGCGACATCCGAGCAGGGGGCGACGCATACGGCGACGAGAAGCCGGCCCACAGCGTGACGTTGGGCGACTACTACATCGGCAAGTTCGAGGTGACTCAGGAGCTCTGGGAGGCTGTTATGGGAAGCAATCCGAGCTATTTCAAGGGGAGCAACCTTCCTGTTGAGCAGGTTAGCTGGGACGACTGCCAGACGTTCATAAGGAAGCTGAACAGTCTGACTGGTAAGAACTTCCGCCTTCCCACGGAGGCAGAATGGGAGTACACGGCGAGAGGTGGAAACAGGAGCAAGGGGTACAAGTACAGCGGTAGCAACAATATAAGCGATGTGGCGTGGTATTGGGAAAACAGCGGAGACAGGGTGCTGTCTGGTGAATGGGATTATGATAAGATTAAAAACAACAATTGCAGAACCCATCCCGTAGGTATGAAGTCGCCCAACGAGCTCGGTATCTACGACATGAGCGGCAACGTTTACGAGTGGTGTCAGGACTGGTACGGAAGTTACAGCAGCGCAAGCTAGATCGACCCTATGGGCCCGTCTTCTGGCTCCAACCGCGTTCTTCGCGGCGGTAGCTGGAACTACAACGCGAGGTACTGCCGTGTTTCGAATCGGGACAACGATACGCCCGTCTACCGGGACATCAACTACGGCTTCCGCCTCGTCCTTGTTCCTTAGTTTCACCAAAGGACATCAGTCTGAAATGCTAAGCTGAAGAGAGGGAAGAGGGGAGTGGAAGCTGCGGAGCAGGGGCGGTTCCCGCAGCGTAGTCGCCCAAGGCGGCAAGGGACGCAGCCGCACTGGGCGACGGAGCATGCGGAAACCGCGGGGAAATTTCGACGTTGTCCGGTTGTAGAGACGGGGCATGCCCCGTCTCAAAGAAAATGTTGTATAGCCGCGTCGCAGATTGTAGAGACGGGGCATGCCCCGTCTGTACGTCTGTTACGCCGAGGGAATGTAATCCGAGGTTTTGATTATATATGATTGTCAAACCGTCGTTGTCCGGTTGTAGAGACGGGGCATGCCCCGTCTCTACGGTTGTTACGCCGAGGGAATGTCAAACCAAGTTCCATTCGTTCGATTCGTGGTGAGAAAAATTCGTTCAATTCGTTCAATTCGTGGTGACAAAATTTTTCGTATCTTTGCGGCTTTATGAAAAACGACCCTAAATCATATTACAAAGACGATGCGCGTGTCGCGGAAGTCGTTGGTTTTCTTGATGATAGGAAAGACGTCTTCTGCAAGAACCTCGTCGGTTCGGCCAAGGCTTACGTCACCGCAGCGGCGGCGGAACGGCTCGGCGGACAGCATTTCGTCGTCTGCCCCGACAAGGAACAGGCGGCGTATTTCTACAACGACCTCGAAAACATCTACGGCGAACGCGAGACCGACTACGCCAAGAAGATGGTGCTCTTCTATCCGACATCGTACAAACGACCCTACGAGCCGGAGAAGGCCGACAACACCTATATATTATCACGCACCGAGGTCTTGCAACGCGTCTCCACATCGGAACGGAAGACCATAATCGTCTCTTATCCGGAAGCCCTCTGCGAGAAGATCGTGACGCGTAAGATAATGAACAAGAACACATTGAAGCTCGCTGTCGGCGATAAATTCGACATGGACTTCATCACCGACACGCTGCTCGAATATAACTTCGAACACGTGGATTTCGTCGTCGAGCCGGGACAGTTCGCCATCCGGGGAAGCATCGTCGATGTGTTCTCTTTCGCCAACGATTACCCGTACCGCATCGTCTTCGACTTCGACGAGATTGAGTCGATACGCTCGTTCAACCCCGTTGACCAGCTCTCCATCGAAAAACTCAACCGCATCGTGCTTCTGCCGAATCTGCAAGACCATAAACTGTCGGAAGAACGTGAGACGATTTTTCAATATCTTAATAATCAGACTGTCGTGTGGCTTGAGGAGACCGATTTCCTCAAAGAGAGAATCGATATTGAATACAAGAAAGCCATTGACGCCTACGATGCGCTCGAAGAGCAGGAAAGCCTACCCGAACCGGAGGATGTCTTTGCGGAAAGCAATGAGATATTAACGCAACTTGATGATTTCAAGACTGTTACGTTTGAGACATATTCCGATTCAACGGGTAAGGAGATTGTCGATTTCAACACTTCGGCGCAACCTGTCTTCAACAAGAACTTCGACATGCTTCTCGAAAGCATCAACTCATTGAAAGACAAAGGCTTCAGAGTGCTTTTCTTCTCCGAAAGCAAGAAACAGCTCGAACGTATCCAGAGCATCCTCAACGACCTTCAGAAGAAAGGCGATGATGTCGATGATCTTGCGGGCGATTTCGAGCCTGTGCTTTACGCGATAAACTCCGGCTTCATAGACAACGACCTGAAACTGTGCTGCTTCACCGACCATCAGGTCTTCGAACGTTACCACCGTTTTCATCTCCGTGAAGGTTATGCGGCTAATCAGGCACTGACAATCAAGGAACTTTACAACCTGAAGCCGGGCGATTATGTCACTCATATCGACTACGGCATCGGGCGTTTCGACGGCTTGGAAATCGTTGAGAGTCAAGGGAAACAGCATGAGTCAATGCGGCTGGTATATCAGAACGGCGACCTGCTTTATGTGAGCATCCACTCGCTTCACCGCATCGCGAAATATTCGAGCAAGGACGGCGTGGAGCCGACGCTGAGCAAACTCGGCTCGAACGCGTGGAACAAGCTGAAATCAAAGACGAAAGGCAAGGTCAAGGACATCGCCCGCGAGCTGATCAAGCTTTACGCCGAGCGTAAGAAATCAAAGGGTTTTCAGTTCATGCCCGACACTTACCTTCAGACGGAGCTTGAGGCGTCGTTCATGTACGAGGACACGCCCGACCAACTCAAGGCGACAATCGACGTGAAACGCGACATGGAGAAAGAAAGCCCGATGGACCGTCTCGTGTGCGGCGACGTGGGCTTCGGCAAGACCGAGGTGGCCATCCGCGCCGCGTTCAAGGCGGTGTGCGACGGCAAGCAGGTCGCCGTGCTCGTCCCGACAACAGTGCTCGCGCTCCAACATTACAACACCTTCATGAACCGTCTGCGCGGCTTCCCGGTGACGGTGGACTACATGAACCGTTTCAAGACCGCTAAAGAACAGAAAAAGACCGTCGAAGAGGTCAAGGCCGGACACGTGGATATTTTGATCGGCACACACCGTATCATCTCCAAAGACGTGACGTTCAAGGACTTGGGCCTTCTCATCATCGACGAGGAGCAGAAGTTCGGCGTCTCCGCCAAGGAGAAACTGAAACAGCTGAAGACCAATGTTGACACCCTGACACTGACGGCTACGCCGATACCGCGCACGCTTCAGTTCTCGATGATGGGCGCACGCGACATGAGTGTCATCACCACGCCGCCGCCAAACCGCTATCCCGTTGAGACTGAGCTGCGTTCGTTCTCGCCGGAGGTGGTGAGAGACGCCATACAATATGAGCTTGCACGCGACGGACAGGTGTTCTTCGTGCATAACCGCGTGCAGAACATCATGGATGTCCGCGACCTCATCCAGAGCTGCGTGCCGGGCGCGAAGATCGCCGTCGGGCACGGACAGATGAACGGCGACGACCTCGAGAAGGTCATGCTCGACTTCATCGACGGCAAATACGACGTGCTCCTGTGCACCACCATCATTGAGGCGGGGCTCGACATCCCGAACGCCAACACCATCATTATCAACGACGCGCATAAATACGGCTTGAGCGACCTGCACCAGCTGCGCGGCAGGGTGGGGCGTTCAAACAAAAAAGCGTTCTGCTACCTGCTGACACCGCCGCTGCATCTGCTGAGCGATGAGGCACAGAAACGGCTCCGTGCCCTCGAACAGTTCTCCGACCTCGGCAGCGGCTTCAACATCGCCATGCGCGACCTCGACATCCGCGGCGCAGGCAACCTGCTCGGCGCCGAACAGAGCGGCTTTATCAACGACATCGGCTTTGAGACTTACCATAAGATCCTTGACGAAGCCATCGAGGAACTCAAAGAGACTGAGTTCAAAGACCTGTTTGAGAAGCCTGACGCCGAGAAGGTCTATGTCAAAGAATGCCAGATCGAGTCGGACCTCGAGATACTGCTGCCCGTGGAGTATGTCGATTCGTCGGCGGAGAGGATTAGCCTCTACAACGAACTCGACCACATCGAGACGGAGGAAGGCCTGATGCGTTTCACCGACAGGCTCATCGACCGCTTCGGCCCTGTGCCGCCGCAGGCTAACGAACTGCTTGACACAGTGAGGCTGAAATGGCTCGCCCGTGACCTCGGATTCGAGAAAATAGTGCTGAAACACAACGACTTGACCGGCTATTTCCTCGAAGACAACAACTCCGGTTATTTCGATTCTGATATCTTCCGCAAAATCCTGACGTATGGCTCGACACATATCAAACGCTGTCAGTTCAAAGAACAGAACGGCAAGAACGTGCTGGTACTCAAGGCAATCGACCGCGTGAAAGACGCGCTTGAAGTGCTGAGGGAGATTTCGGGGATTGGAGAGTAAACCTTTTAACCCAAACCATAACCCAAACCAAAACTGCTGGCGCCGCTGGGCTTGCGGGCTGCCCGGAGGGCAGTATTTCAGTAACCGGGTACGCGGCACGCGTGCCCGGCAGCGTGATATGTCGCTCGGTGTCTGCCCGGCAGTGTGCCGCCTGCCCGTGCATAAAAAAACAAAAAAACCTCTTGCGGCATCGGAAATTTTTGTACCTTTGCCGCCCAAATGGGAAAAATACTTGCTATATATGATGAACGGGAGTTTCCGGCGCGTGATACCGCGCCGTCGGGCTTGAGTATTACCCCCCCCTATACAAGTCGTTAATAATCAATCAATTAGATTTTTTGAGGCGGAAATATGCGCCGTCAGTCAGTGACTGTCGGCTTTCCGCGTTTCCATGCGTCAGCACCTGAAAACCTGAATACCTGAAAACAACTGAATATAATAACAAGCTAAAAGAAAGGAGAGAAATGGGATGAAGATCAAGATGAAATCCAAAAAGATGAGAGGCGTGATGTCAGTCGCGGCGCTGCTGCTCGCGCTGACACTCCCGCCGGCGGCCCGCGGGCAGTCGGACGGCTTCTTCAACAACGCTGACGGCGTGCGCAACGGCAACAAC